>JAVVPW010000282.1:264-509 GCA_036655575.1 Bilophila sp. | reverse complement strand
TTATCTGCTTCGGGCAAAACCCGAAAAGGCTTGTCAGTCTTCACCGAGCCAGTACCTGCATAGGGGCACCCTAGTAAGCCTTACAATGGGGTCAAGGGGGCCACCGCCCCCTTGCAGGTGCAGGGCAGCGCCCTGCCAGAGTGCGGGGACAGAGTCCTTGCCCGCCGGAGGCATTCATTCGGCACTTTCAACCTCCATTTGCTCTAAAACCCTACCTTGCCCGGCGTAGCCCTGCTTTCCACTTC
>JAVVPW010000282.1:0-254 GCA_036655575.1 Bilophila sp. | reverse complement strand
GAGGGCGGCGATGAGGGCTTCAAAGGGGATGCACGGCTCACAGAACGCATACACCGCACGCACACTGCGAAAATCACCGGGGGTCAAGCCCGGAATGCAACGGATGTGGGTAAAGTCTGTCTCGTCCAGATCGTCTTCCGTCAGAGGCATGAGTGTCTTTTTGAACAGAGCCACTGCCTGATCTGGAGTCAGCGTTCTGAAGCCGACCTTGAAGGTGAAGCGGCGCATGGCGGCCTTGTCCATGCCTTCCTTAC
>JAVVPW010000281.1:0-509 GCA_036655575.1 Bilophila sp. | reverse complement strand
ATTTTTACTAACATAGAATATCCTAGAGAATATCTTAAAGAAATCCTAGAAAAGTTAAAATATATCTTTTTAGTATATCTTTTTAGTATATCTTTTTACCCTAAATTTATCATAATTTTTTATCAAGTTTTAGGTAGTCTTTTTGACTATAAATTTAGAAGCTTTCTAGGAGTTAAATAAACATCCTAGGTTAGGTATCTTTTTAAAAAATTTTAAATTAATATAGGAAGTATGTCAGGATTGGTCGGGGAGAAAGAGAGAGAGATATAGAGAGAGAGATAGAGGGGCTTTATTATTTTAGGATACTAAAATAATAAAGATATTAACTAACTAGGAGACCTAGTTAGATTAATATATTAATCTTATTTTTAAAGATAGAGAGAGAGAGAGAGAGAGAGAGAGAGAGAGAGAGAGAGGGTCTGGGGGAGAGAGAGGGAGAGACCTGCTTCCTGGCCTACTTGGCTTAGCTGTAGGAAAACGTTCCGAATTTAGGCCGAGAGAGGCCCAAC
>JAVVPW010000280.1:259-510 GCA_036655575.1 Bilophila sp. | reverse complement strand
AGCTCGGCCCCATTGCCGTGCACTGGTACGGACTGACCTATCTCGCCGCTTTCGGCCTGTTCATGTTTCTGGGCATCAAGCGCCTGCGCCATCCGCCGTTCGTGCGGCTCACGGGCGATCAGGCCTGGACGCGCAAGGATGTCGAAGACATCCTGTTCCTGGGCGTGGTCGGCGTCGTGATCGGCGGCCGACTCGGCTACTGTCTGTTCTACAAGCCGGCGTACTATCTTTCGCATCCGCTCGAAGTGTTC
>JAVVPW010000280.1:0-249 GCA_036655575.1 Bilophila sp. | reverse complement strand
ATGGCGGCCTGCTGGGCGTGATCGGCGCGATGCTGTGGTTTGCCCACTCGCGCCGCCGCCACTGGCTGCAGGTCGCCGACTTCGTCGCGCCCTGCGTGCCCACGGGCCTCGCGGCCGGGCGCATAGGCAACTTCATCAACGGCGAACTCTGGGGCCGGTTCTCCAGCCCCGATCTGCCCTGGGGCATGGTGTTCGCGCACAGCGGCTCGATGCAGCCGCGCCATCCGTCGCAGATCTACCAGTTCCTGC
>JAVVPW010000279.1:0-512 GCA_036655575.1 Bilophila sp. | reverse complement strand
GCTTCTTTTCGTGAATTGTACGCTTTTCCAATGTTCAACTCGTTTTTAAGCAAACTCCAGAAGCTTTCCATGGGGGCATTGTCATAGCCTTGGTGTCCGTTTTTTCCAACCTACCTCAAGTGATGGTGCTTCCCTATGGAGGTACTGAATCCTCCTGCCGGGAATATACAGAGGTCTGGCTCAAAGGGAAAATTCAGGCTGGCAAACTGCATCTACCGGAAGGCCAGAAGGTGTATGGCATGTCCGTGTACCTTGCCAAGCATATCTGGGACGCCATTGGCTCTACCGTGATCGCCGCCCGTGACGCTATGGGGTTTTTACAGAGTATGGCAGGGGTTGTGAACCGGGTAAACAAGCCGATTCAGTGGACTACGCCCTGTGGGTTGCCGGTGTTGCAGGAGTACAAGGAAACGAAAGATAAAAGAATCAAAACCCGTATTGGTGATGCTCTTGTTTTCTTCTCTATAAGCGAGACACTTGATAAAATAAACATATCCAAACAACGCTCTGCA
>JAVVPW010000278.1:242-519 GCA_036655575.1 Bilophila sp. | reverse complement strand
ACGCTATATGTTCTAAATGTTTCAATCTACAGTCGACTCCATCCGTCGACTGACTCCGTCGTGTGTCAATCCCTCTTTTCCCCCTGAAGGGGGAGGTTTCAGACCATAAAGGAATTTTTGATAAAAAGAGCCTCCGGCGTGCAGAACCATCCCTGTACCCCGGAGGCTATCCTTCCTCGCTCTCTTGGCGTTTTCTATAGATACCGGGCGTTTTTCCGAAATGTTTTTTAAACGTGGCGGATTCTCCCACATCTCTTCTGAAGCCCCTCAATACAAG
>JAVVPW010000278.1:0-229 GCA_036655575.1 Bilophila sp. | reverse complement strand
CAGCCCTTACAACGTCCCCAAACAGCAGGTGTAGGCCATCATTTGCGACAAAAATGTCGTGTTTTATGCCACTATCTGTTTACAAGACAAGTGTTGCGTTTGCCGCTCTCTTTGCAACGGAGTTGTTTCTGTCTTCCTTGCCAGCCTCATCCTTTCTTACTGATTACAACAGCATCATACACAAGTGGAGTGCGAGACAGAAATGTCGCCATTGCCACCGATCTGACAT
>JAVVPW010000277.1:0-525 GCA_036655575.1 Bilophila sp. | reverse complement strand
GAAAATTGTAGAAGTGTATGTTAAGGGACCCGGAGCCGGCCGCGAGGCTGCTATCCGTGCGTTGCAGGGCGCAGGGCTGGAGGTTAACCTCATTCGTGACGTTACCCCCATTCCCCACAACGGCTGCCGTCCCCCCAAGAGAAGAAGAGTATAGTAAGGAGGTTTTTCGCAGATGGCAAGATATACAGGTGCAGTAAGCAGACTCTGCCGCCGCGTGGGCAAGAAGCTCTTTTTAAAGGGCGACAGATGCTATTCCGAGATGTGCGCCGTAACGCGCCGAGCCTCGGTTCCCGGACAACACGGCAAGTCCAGAAAAAAGGTTTCGGAGTACGGTGTGCAGCTTAGAGCCAAGCAGACCGCAAGAAGATTCTACGGTGTTCTGGAAAGCCAGTTCGAGAAATATTTTGAAATGGCCGCAGCACAGACCGGCATGACCGGTGAAAACCTGCTGCGCATCCTTGAGTCCCGGTTGGACAACGTGGTTTACCGTGCCGGCTTTGCCGCATCCCGCAAGGAAGCGCGCCA
>JAVVPW010000276.1:0-530 GCA_036655575.1 Bilophila sp. | reverse complement strand
GGCTTGTGTCGTGCGCTCCAGCGTCCGGGGTACGAACCTTCCGCGAGTTGTGGGCCTATCTGTTCGCGCTTCCAGAGCTGCAACACCCGCTGTTTTCGCCGGTGTACCGGCAGTACAACGCGCACGGCCCGCTTGCCCGTCGTCTCCTCAACCGCTACGGCCTGACGCCCTCTCACGCGGATCTGAACAACATGGTGGACGCACTGGCAACCTGCCTGCAAGACGATGTGCTTTTTCTCTAGAGCCTTTTGCTTTTGAACACGCTGTGCTTCAACGCATCATTCTGGGGAAAACGACGCGTTTGCGTCAGCAGAGCCTTTTCAACGTGAAAAGGCTCTGACCCCACACCTCCAGCCACCCCAAGTAACCCCAAACAACCCTGCATCCCGGAACCCGCACCATGCGCACCACGCTCCTCATCACCTGCGAACACGCTTCCGCCACAAGTCCGGCCGAGCTTGCGGCCACCTTTGCGACGGCTGGCGACGTGTTGCGCACCCATCGAGCATGGGACGCGGGAGCGTGGGACA
>JAVVPW010000275.1:268-533 GCA_036655575.1 Bilophila sp. | reverse complement strand
ATCACCGACATTTCCGCCATAACGAATTCCTTTGACATTCGAAGCCAAATTAAAGTTTTGAAGGACGGCACCATTACTCGGCTTCACCCAACGCAAGGTAGACACTTTAGACGTTACAACAGGTGCAACAGGTGCAACAGGTGCAACAGGAATACTACTTACTGGTGCAGTGGTTTTAGGCAAAGTCGTTGGTACTTGAACCGTTTGACGTTGAATTGGTGCTGCTTGTGTCACTGCTTGAGTCGTACTACGGCGTGACCCAGTA
>JAVVPW010000275.1:0-258 GCA_036655575.1 Bilophila sp. | reverse complement strand
ATATCATTCATTTCCGCAACACTGACATAACCTAAACCATAACGTGCCGCGATTGCACTTAAGGTGTCACCAGAACGCACTGTATAATAGTCGGGTGCAGTCGCATAACGGGTGGTATTATTGATTTGTGGTTTTGATGCGCAACCATTTAAAACAACGGTCGAGATAACAGCTGTAGATAACACAATGGTTTTCAACAAGGCTGTGGGCATAGAAAATAAGCGATATTGTGACACCAAGTGCATTATTCATCCTCTC
>JAVVPW010000274.1:0-536 GCA_036655575.1 Bilophila sp. | reverse complement strand
GGCGCGACCCATGGCAAGCATCTGCTGTTCGCCGCCGGACAGGGTGCCCGCGATTTGGCGGCGGCGTTCCTTCAGCCGGGGAAACTGCTCGTAAACCCGGGCCAAACCGGGGTCAACCACGCTGTTAGACTGGGTAAACGCGCCCATTTCCAAATTCTCCTCCACCGTCATTTGGAGGAAAATCCGCCGGCCCTCCGGGACGTGGGCCAAGCCCTGACTCACCAGCTTGTGGGGAGGGACGTTTGAAATGTTCCGGTCCAAAAAAGTCACAGAGCCGGTGCGGCTGCGCAGTAGCCCCGATACCGTCTGCAAGATGGTGGACTTGCCCGCGCCGTTGGCACCGATGAGGGTGACGATTTCCCCCTCGTCTACATGGAAAGAAATGTCCTTCACGGCGTGGATGGCACCATAATAAACGTTGATATTTTCCACATTCAGCATCATGGTTAGCCCTCCTTCCTTGTGCCCAGATAGGCCTCAATCACCGTGGGGTTATTCATAATCTCTTCGGCGGTGCCCTTGGCGATAATCTGGCC
>JAVVPW010000273.1:0-552 GCA_036655575.1 Bilophila sp. | reverse complement strand
CTGACCCTGTGGGCTCTTACGAGACCACAGGCGCTCGCGGGCTGCTGCAGTCCGGACCATAGGGTCTGGCTGCAGATACCGCCGGTGGGGAATTACACCCCGCCCTGAGAACGCTGCTTTGCGGTGAATGGTTTCACCACAAGACAAAGTCATTCTAGCGACGCTTTGACGCAGCTTTTGGCAAAAGGGTCACTATTGCGTCACTTCGAAAAATTCAGAAAAAATGGCTTGAAGCGTATACAAATAAAGCGCTAGCAGCTATCAAATTGAAGTACGCGACCCACAAGTCAACCTCGACTGGCAGCCACACGTTAAACACAGCAAGATCCAGTCAGCGCCTTTCGCGTCGACGATCACCTCACAAGGTAAGCCATGAAACAGTCCCTGCAGGCGTTGCTGTCAACCTCCACACGCTGGGCCACCATCGGTGCGCTGGCTGCGCTGTGCACGGCCTGCGTCGCGATTCCTGGTGAATATGACTCCGGCTACAGCGGCAGTTACGGGGGCAGCTACGGCTCCACCCCCATCTACAGCAGCCAGCCAGCCTACCCG
>JAVVPW010000272.1:0-568 GCA_036655575.1 Bilophila sp. | reverse complement strand
ACCTACGACCCCCTGGTCCCAAACCAGG
Source organism: Bilophila sp. (assembly GCA_036655575.1). GTDB lineage: Bacteria > Desulfobacterota > Desulfovibrionia > Desulfovibrionales > Desulfovibrionaceae > Bilophila. Next base: position 540 of record JAVVPW010000272.1, on the reverse strand, counting down.
TGCGCTACCAAGCTGCGCCATGCTCCGATTCATCTTAGCTTCATACTGCACTTCGTGCGGTACGGTGTGCATTCTAGGCGTGACGCTTAGCAACGTCAACACCTATATTCAAAAAAAACTAAAAAAACACTCCGAATGTATATTTATCAAGCACTTTAGACATTTTATATACAAATATTAGCGTTTTAAACTGGCACTGAAGTTCAACATACGATCTAGAGGTAATTTAGCTCGCTCTGCAAGTGCTGGATCAACGTGTATTTCTTGATCAGCTTTTTGTAGAACTGCTAAAATTCCATCCAACTCATTCATTGCCATCCAAGGACAATGTGCACAAGAGCGACATGTTGCCCCCTCACCCGCTGTTGGTGCTTCAATCAAAATCTTATTTGGCACCGCTTGTTGCATTTTATAGAAGATGCCACGATCCGTTGCCACGATTAAACGCTCATTCGGTAAAGTCTGTGCGGCTTTAATCAGTTGAGAAGTACTACCCACGGCATCGGCAACATCGACCACCGACTCTGGCGACTCTGGGTG
>JAVVPW010000271.1:0-570 GCA_036655575.1 Bilophila sp. | reverse complement strand
GGTGTATCTAAGAAAGTGATAATACCTTTCTCAGTTTCAACGTGGTAAGCACCAATATGCTGCGTGATACCGCCCGCTTCGCCTTGAGCCACTTTAGCACGACGGATACGGTCTAGAAGCGATGTTTTACCATGGTCAACGTGACCCATGATTGTAACCACTGGCGCACGTGTTGTTTGTGCTCCACGTGCTTCTTCAGCCGCTTCAAGTAAGTTATCTTCAGCTTGAGTGTCAGATACACGAACTGGGTTATGACCCATTTCTTCAACAACAAGTGCTGCAATATCTTGCTCAATCGCTTGGTTTTGAGTAACTAATTCGCCCATTTTCATGAGTGATTTAATAACTTCACGTACTTTAATCGCCATTTTCGCTGCCAAATCAGCAACAACAATGGTTTCACCGATTTCAACATCATAAACTTGTTTTTTAACTGGTTTTTCAAAGCCATGCTTGTTTGCTTGGCTGGTTTTTAAACCACGTTTATGATGATTTGAGCTAAAGCTTTGCTCTTCTTGACCACGACGACCGCCTTTCTTCGGTGCACGCGTACTTGTCGTATTCGTACCA
>JAVVPW010000270.1:0-576 GCA_036655575.1 Bilophila sp. | reverse complement strand
GACGTGACAGGCTCCATCGAGCTGCCAGAAGGCAAGGAAATGGTTATGCCTGGTGACAACGTGTCGATCACTGTGAAGCTGATCAACCCCATCGCCATGGAAGAAGGTCTGCGCTTCGCTATCCGCGAAGGTGGCCGTACCGTGGGCGCTGGCGTGGTTGCCAAGGTCATTGCGTAATTCTTAGAAACACTGGGAATTAATAATGTCCAAGCAAAAAATCCGCATCCGCCTGAAGGCTTTCGATTACAAGTTGATCGACCAGTCTGCAGCTGAAATCGTTGACACCGCCAAGCGTACCGGCGCTATCGTCAAGGGTCCCGTGCCCCTGCCGACACGCATGAAGCGTTTCGACATCCTGCGTTCGCCTCACGTCAACAAGACCAGCCGCGACCAGTTCGAAATCCGTACGCACCAGCGTCTGATGGATATCGTTGATCCGACTGACAAGACGGTTGACGCTCTGATGAAGCTGGACCTGCCCGCAGGTGTGGACGTCGAGATCAAACTGCAATAAGAGTTTTGAAGGCCCTCTAGGGGGCTTTTAAGGGTCTTTATTTAACGCGAACTTGCTTGAAA
>JAVVPW010000269.1:0-607 GCA_036655575.1 Bilophila sp. | reverse complement strand
GATATGGCAAAAAAGAAAAAAGTATATAGAAGTAAAAGTAGTGGTAGAACAAACAACGTTACTGTTAACGATGTTAAAAAGAAACCAGCTCCAGCTGTTAAAAGCAAAGTAGAAAATGGGGTATTTACTTATACAGGAACTTTAACAGTCGGCGAATTAGCTACGAAAATTAATATTTTGCCTAGTGAAATTATTAAGAAGTATTTTCTTAAGAATATTTTACTTACGATTAATACTGTTCTATCCGATGATTTAGTTGGAGAAATTTGCTTAGAAAACGGTTATGATTTTGCAAAACACGAAGAAACAACATTTGATGATATTATGAATGATAATATCGCTGAAGATCCAAAGCTTTTAAGTGAAAGAGCTCCAGTTGTTACCATCATGGGTCACGTTGACCATGGTAAAACTACCTTAATTGATGCTATTAGAAGCAGTAAATTAGTTGATGGAGAAGTAGGCGGAATAAGCCAAGCAATTGGTGCATATCAAAAGACAATCGAAGGCAAAAAGATCACATTTATCGATACTCCAGGGCACGAAGCATTTACTGCTATGAGAGCTCGCGGAGCAGGAGTTACAGATATTGTTGTATTAGTTGTTG
>JAVVPW010000268.1:0-613 GCA_036655575.1 Bilophila sp. | reverse complement strand
TGTGACGGCCACCTTCTTCCTTCGTCAAAATGTAGACTTGACCTTCAAATTCGGTGTGCGGGGTAACGCTACCCGGCTTGCAGAGAACCTGGCCGCGAACAATATCTTCGCGCTTGATGCCGCGGAGCAAGCAACCGATGTTGTCGCCGGCCTGAGCCTGGTCGAGCAACTTGCGGAACATTTCGATGCCCGTGCAAACGGTCTTGACCGTGTCGCGGATGCCGATGAGTTCGAGTTCGTCGTTGACTTTCAGAACGCCACGCTCAACACGACCGGTAGCAACGGTGCCACGACCGGTGATGGTCATGGTGTCTTCAACGGCCATCAAGAACGGCTTGTCAACATCGCGATCAGGGGTCGGGATGAAGCTATCAACCGCATCCATGAGTTCCCAGATCTTGTCCTGATAAGCAGCGTCGCCCTCAAGAGCCTTCAGAGCGGAACCGCGGATAACCGGGGTGTCATCGCCGGGGAATTCGTAACTGTCAAGCAGTTCGCGAACTTCCATCTCAACGAGCTCAAGCAGCTCTTCGTCGTCGACCATGTCGCACTTGTTCAGGAATACGACGATGTAAGGAACACCAACCTGGCGAGCGAGCAGGATGTGCTCACG
>JAVVPW010000267.1:0-624 GCA_036655575.1 Bilophila sp. | reverse complement strand
TCCCCCTTCTAGAACATTTTCACTCTGAAAATGCTCTGCTAACGCAAGCGCGGCAGCAGAGCATTTGAACATTTTCCATGTTAAAACGCTCTAGCCACCGGAGACCTCACTTGATGGAATATACAGATCGTATTGCAAAAGAATGCGGTGTTCGCGCACAACAGGTAGCAGCCGTTGTGGAGTTGCTTGACGCGGACGCCACGGTTCCTTTCATCGCACGGTACCGCAAGGAAGCTACGGGAAGCCTTGATGAAGTGGTCATCACCACCATCAGAGATCGCCTTGCAGCACTCAAGGAGCTGGACAAGCGGCGCGAGGCCGTCATCAGTTCCCTGACGGAACGCGATCTGCTCACCGTTGCGCTGAAAAACAGTCTTGATGCCGCACAATCCCTGACAGTTCTTGAAGATTTGTACCTGCCCTACCGTCCCAAACGCCGCACCCGCGCCTCCAATGCCCGTGAACGCGGACTGGAACCGCTGGCGCTGTTTGTGCTGCGCCAGGACGCGGCTGTTTCTGAGAGCGCATTGACAAGGCAGGCAGAGGGCTACGTCAATGCGGAAAAAGGCGTTGCCGATGTGGAGGCCGCGCTCTCTGGTGCCAGAGACATTCTGGCAGAACAGT
>JAVVPW010000266.1:0-624 GCA_036655575.1 Bilophila sp. | reverse complement strand
GGGCCCAGAACGACACCAGCAAGATGGCCGCGATCGCCACCAGCGGCGGAATCAGCATCCAGGGCGAAATCCAGACCAGCGCCAGCAGGAACAGCAGCACGAACGGCAGGTCCACCAGAGTGGTCAGGCTGGCCGAGGCAATGAAGTCGCGCACCGACTCGAACGAGCGCAGGTTGGCCGCGAACGAGCCCACCGACGCCGGGCGGCTTTCCATGCGCAGATCGAGCACGCGCTCCATGATCTGCGCCGACAGCTGCACATCGACGCGCTTGCTCGCCGAATCGACGACATAGGCGCGCGCCGTGGTCAGCACGAAATTGAAGATCAGCACCAGCGAGATGCCTATGGCCAGCACCCACAGCGTCTCCACCGCGTTGTTGGGCACCACGCGGTCATAGACGTTCATGCTGAACAGCGGCATGGCCAGCGCGAAGATGTTGATCAGCACCGCGGCCAGCAGCGCGTCGCGGTACAGGCGCCGGTTGTCGAGCACCACGGCCCAGAACCAGTGGCCGCTGCGCGGCTCCAGCCCGGACTGCACCGAGCGCTGCTCGAAACGGAACTGCGGGCGCACGAAGCACATCAGGCCGGCGTAGTCGCGGTACAGGGTCTGGCGATCGACTT
>JAVVPW010000265.1:0-625 GCA_036655575.1 Bilophila sp. | reverse complement strand
CCCGGTGTATCTAGGAAAGTAATAATGCCTTTCTCAGTTTCCACATGATATGCACCAATGTGCTGTGTGATACCACCTGCTTCACCCGCAGCCACTTTAGTGCGACGAATACGGTCAAGCAGCGATGTTTTACCATGGTCAACGTGACCCATGATCGTCACCACTGGCGCACGAGTCGTTTGAACACCACGCGCTTCTTCAGCTGCTTCAAGTAAGTTATCTTCAGCTTGTGTATCCGATACTAGAACTGGGTTATGACCCATTTCTTCCACCACAAGTGCGGCAACTTCTTGCTCAATCGCTTGGTTCTGCGTAACAAGCTCACCCATTTTCATCAGTGATTTGATAACTTCACGAACCTTGATCGCCATTTTTTGCGCGAGGTCAGCAACAACAATCGTAGAGCCAATTTCAACATCGTAAACTTGTTTTTTAACCGGTTTTTCGAAGCCATGCTTATTTGACTGACTTGTTTTTAAACCACGTTTAGGCTGCTTACTAAAGCTTTGCTCTTCCTGACCACGACGTCCACCTTTCTTTGGTGCACGTGTGCTGGTGGTATTACCACCACGTTTAATTTCACGGTCTTCTTTGGCAAATGAATCTTCATATGCTTGACCCACAA
>JAVVPW010000264.1:0-626 GCA_036655575.1 Bilophila sp. | reverse complement strand
GTTTCGCTGTCGCTGTCTTTTTGCATGGCGGCCAGCAGCATGCGCGACGTCGGCAAGGCATGCAGCAGCCGCGCCCAGCGCGCGATGACCTTGCGGTTGAGCTTGCTAAGACGGTTGAAGCTGCCGAACGTGATGTAGCCGTTCGACAGCGCGGGCGCCTTTTCCAGCCTGGGCGACAGGGCCGACGGCAGGAAGGGCAGGCAGGCAGGCAGCAAGGCCAGTTTTTCCGTCATGTACTCGCCCACCACCTGCGGCGGCGTGAAATAACGGTCGGCAATGTAGTAATCCATGGCGCGTAGGCCCGTCGTGCCCGGGTAGCCGATCCAGCTGGCCTGGACCGGCGCCGGCTTGAGGGCGAACACCAGCATGCGGTTGAATGCCGTATGGCCGGACAGGTCGATCAGGATGTCGATCTCGTCCTCGCGGATGGCGTCGGCAGCCTCGCGGTCGGACATCTTGACGATGTCGGTCCAGTGCGTCAGGTAGCCGCGCAGGCGCGTGGTGGTGACGTCGTCCAGGGTGTTGCTGTAATAGCCATACAGGGACAGGTGCGGGCTCTTGGCCAGGTTCGAGATGACGGGCACGACAAAGTTGGCCACCACGTGCTGGTTGAAGTCGCCGGAAAC
>JAVVPW010000263.1:0-646 GCA_036655575.1 Bilophila sp. | reverse complement strand
CAGGAACTCCGTGCGCAAGGTCTCGGCTATGCTCTGCAGGTGGAACGGCGAGGGGTTGGCTTGTTCCTTGCCGCAGTCCAGCCGGAAGAAGCCCAGCAGCGTGTTCAGCATCGACACCATGCGGGTGGATGCCTGCCGGATGGTATCGGCATATTGGGCGTACCGTTCGGGGGTGGTTTCTCCGGCTATCAGTTCGGCGTAGCCGTTGATGGCGGTGAGCGGGGTGCGCAACTCGTGCGTCACGGTGAACATGATTTTCCGTCTTGCCGCCAGCAGGTCTTTGTTCTCCCGCACCGAATGTTCCAGCTTCCTTATCAGGCTCTCCGTCTCTACCTTGTAGCGGCGGATGCGCGACACATACTTGCATATAATGAGGTACGAGAGGACGAGCAGCACAAGGACGAACCCTGTCAGGCCGCCTATCAGCAGGTAGCCGCGCTCGCGGGTGGCGGCGATAGCCTGTTCCCGTTGCCGCAGGTCGTGATGCACTTTGGTGTCCATCCGGTTGATGAGTCCTTGTAGTTCCAGGTTCAGGGTGTTGTTGCGTGCGGTCAGGCTGTCCACATATCCTTCCAGTTGGCGCGATTGCCGCTGTTGCCTTGCTATGACGTCGTTGTTCAGGGAGCGGAGCATGGCGGCGGGTGCG
>JAVVPW010000262.1:0-651 GCA_036655575.1 Bilophila sp. | reverse complement strand
GGATGATTCTCCACTTGCTGCGGGTCTAGTTGGCCAAGCATATGAAGATTCATTTGCGAAAGAAGACCGTGACATCAAACGTGGTACCAATACACCAAGTACACGTGCACCGAAAAAAGGTGGTCGTCGTGGTCAGGAAGAGCAAAGTTTCAGCAAGCAACCTAAACGTGGTCTGAAAACAAGTCAGGCTGGTAAACATGGTTTTGAAAAACCAGTTAAGAAACAAGTTTATGATGTTGAAATTGGCGAAACTATTGTTGTTGCAGATCTTGCAGCAAAAATGGCGATTAAAGTACGTGAAGTAATTAAATCACTCATGAAAATGGGTGAGCTGGTTACTCAGAACCAAGCGATTGAGCAAGAAATTGCTGCATTGATCGTAGAAGAAATGGGTCATAACCCTGTTCTTGTATCGGATACGCAAGCTGAAGATAACTTACTTGAAGCAGCTGAAGGCGCGCGTGGTGCTCAATCTACACGTGCACCAGTGGTGACCATCATGGGTCACGTTGACCATGGTAAAACATCGCTCCTTGATCGTATTCGTCGTGCGAAAGTTGCTCAAGGCGAAGCGGGCGGTATCACACAGCATATCGGTGCGTACCATGTAACAACGGACAAAGGTATGATCACTTTCCTTGATACCCCTGG
>JAVVPW010000261.1:0-669 GCA_036655575.1 Bilophila sp. | reverse complement strand
CCGGCTCGCGCAGCTGACCTTGATGATGATGAACGTAAACTGGTTCGTGGTTTTGGTTTAATGACTTTAAAACCAACCATGTACATTGCCAATGTTGCTGAAGATGGTTTCGAAAACAATCCCCATTTGGATGCTGTTCGTGAACTTGCTGCTGCTGAAAATGCGATTGTGGTTCCACTGTGCAACCAGATTGAAGCTGAAATTTCATTACTTGAAGATGAAGACCGCGCTGAATTCCTTGAAGCAATGGACATGGAAGAACCTGGCCTAAATGCGGTCATTCACTGCTTGGCTTACAAACTTACTTCACTGCAGGTGTACAAGAAGTTCGTGCCTGGACAGTTAAAGTGGGTGCAACTGCTCCTCAAGCTGCTGGCGTGATTCATACTGACTTTGAAAAAGGCTTCATCCGCGCTGAATGTATTGCTTATGATGACTTCGTACAATACAACGGCGAAGCTGGCGCGAAAGAAGCAGGTAAATGGCGTTTAGAAGGTAAAACTTACATCGTTCAAGACGGTGACGTTTTACACTTCCGTTTTAATGTTTAATCGTTAAAACGAAAAAAAGCCCCGACTCATTAGGTAATGTCAGTCAGTTAATAAATTGACTGGCATTTTTTATTTTTAATTCATCATGTTATTTGATACGCGGAAACGTCATTCGCAA
>JAVVPW010000260.1:0-684 GCA_036655575.1 Bilophila sp. | reverse complement strand
CAGGGCAGCGCCCTGCCCGCCGGAGGCCACGCCCCATCTGGGGTGCTTGCGAAAAGCTACCACGGGCACTTTTCAAGAGCACAGCCTAGAGCGTGTGCTACTACGTTAGCGCAACGCTCTGCTGGGAAGCGTCCGCCTTGGTTGCATTCAAGTTCAAAGCCCAGATAGTGACTTGCGGGGTAGTGTTTGCGCAAGGTTGTGGTCAGGCCGTCGGCGGTTCCTCGGTAGGGGGCGTTGCGGCGGATGCGCGCTGTTGGGAGTTGCTCGTGCAAGGCGGTTTGCAGCGCCAGTGCCAGCGTTTTTTCAGGCTGGCGGGACGGATCATACAACAGCCCCAGATCGGTTGTGCGCTCCTCGCCTTTCCAGATCGGCGTAAAACTGTGCAGAGAAAGGTGCAACACCCGTTGCCCTGCGTTCAGCTCTTGCAGCGCGTGGGCGATGGCTTCACTGACGGCTGTTCGATACGGCTGATACCAGCGCGTCAGGATGGCTTTGTGGCGTGCAGCAGGAAGATCGCGTGTCCAGTCTGACCACAAGGACGCGCTGTGTTCACTGCGGTTCAGGTCGCACACAAGGCGGGACACGGTGCCGCAGAAGAGTGGCACGTTCCAGCGCTGTGCCAGCAGATGCGCGATGGTGCTTGCTCCAGCGTCAAAGGCTCGGTGTGTGTCTAGAGTCTTTTCA
>JAVVPW010000259.1:0-688 GCA_036655575.1 Bilophila sp. | reverse complement strand
CACTACGATCTATAAAAAAGTCCACCAAGATGCAAGACCTTTTTACGGAAGGATTGACTCATTCTTTTACATACCGCGTTACAGGTTTTTTGCTTTCACCCGACATACAAACCGCGCCAACAGTTCCAGCGTTCTCGGCAAGCAGGCCTCGTCGAAATCAAAAGCGTCGTTGTGGTGCCCTGCGCTACGCTTTGCGCCAACCTGAAGATAGGTTGCACTGCCTCCGCATTCCTGAACCCGCGTCATCAGGCACGCAAAATCTTCAGTCGCGCCAAAGCGTTCTTGTTCGCGTATGGTCTGATAACACCCCATCGCAGACGCTGTTTCTGCCACCAGTCGAGCCAGCTCTGGGCTACTGGCTCCACCACACGCGCCACCAACGACTTCGATGTGACAGGTACACCCCCACATGTCTGCGGCTGCACGGAGGATGCGCTCCGCCTCCGTGCTCATATAGGCTTCGAGCTGCGTGGTTTCGCCCCGCGTTTCCATGAGCAGGTGCGCTGTGGCAGGCACAATGTTGCGGGCATCCCCGCCTTCAAGCCTGCCTACAGAAATCCGGGTGTCACCTTTGCCACTACGGGAGATAGCGTGGAGATTTTGTGTTGCGGTACACGCCGCAAGCAGGGCGTTTCTGCCCTCTTCCGGCGCGGCGGCAGCGTGAGCCGACACCCCCATGAACGTGACA
>JAVVPW010000258.1:0-748 GCA_036655575.1 Bilophila sp. | reverse complement strand
GGCAGGATGCGGCAAGCCACGGTGTGGCTGTACACCTTGACGCAGCCTTGCACCTGCCAGCCGTGGCGATTGATCCTGATCGGATGCGGCAGGTGATCCTCAATCTTTGTCTCAACGCGCTTGAGGCCATGCCGGATGGAGGGGATCTTTTTTTGGTGCTGCAACCGGATCAGGATGCGTTGCGTCTTGAAATTCGGGATACCGGAACAGGCATCCCCCCGGAAGCTCTGCCGCATATTTTTGATCCTTATTTCACCACAAAAGGGCAGGGCACAGGACTCGGACTCGCAACCGTCCACAAGATTGTGGAAGCACACGGCGGGAGCATCTTTGTCACGTCCAACCCCCCTCAGGGCACCACCTTCAGGTTGTTGCTTCCGCTAAAAGGATAAGGCAGATAAAAGGATAAGGCAGAATCGGGGGAAGCTCCCCCTTTAAAAGGATCGCATATGACAGCAGAACAGGCTTCACCACAGGCAACCATCTTGATTGTTGATGACGACAGTGCGCACAGAACCATGTTGCGGACGGTGTTGCGGGGGTGGGGGTACCATACGGATGAGGCTGACGACGGCGACACGGCGGTGCAAAAAGTCCACGAGCGCGCCTATGACGCTGTTCTTTCTGATGTGCGCATGGCGCGAATGGACGGCATTTCGGCTGTTCGAGCCATCTTGAAACACAACCCTTCTATTCCAGTGCTCATCATGACCGCGTGGCAGTCGGTGGAAACCGCTGTCGCGGCCTT
>JAVVPW010000257.1:0-754 GCA_036655575.1 Bilophila sp. | reverse complement strand
CAGCAGCAACAACCAGAACCACGATATCAGTCGCTTTCGCACCACGTGAACGCATTGAAGTAAACGCCGCATGTCCCGGTGTATCTAGGAAAGTAATAATGCCTTTCTCAGTTTCAACGTGATAAGCACCGATATGCTGTGTAATACCACCAGCCTCGCCCGCTGCGACTTTAGTGCGACGGATACGGTCTAGAAGTGATGTCTTACCATGGTCAACGTGACCCATGATGGTTACCACTGGCGCACGAGTGGTTTGAACACCACGCGCTTCTTCAGCAGCTTCAAGTAAGTTATCTTCAGCTTGTGTATCAGATACAAGAACTGGGTTATGACCCATTTCTTCAACCACGAGCGCTGCAATTTCTTGCTCAATCGCTTGGTTCTGCGTAACCAGCTCACCCATTTTCATCAGTGATTTGATAACTTCACGAACCTTAATGGCCATTTTCGCTGCAAGATCAGCAACAACAATGGTTTCACCAATTTCAACATCATAAACTTGTTTTTTAACTGGTTTTTCAAAGCCATGTTTATTTGACTGACTGGTTTTCAAACCACGTTTATGTTGGTTATGGTTGAAAGATTGCTCTTCCTGACCACGACGTCCACCTTTCTTCGGTGCACGTGTGCTGGTCGTATTACCACCACGTTTAATTTCACGGTCTTCTTTCGCAAATGAATCTTCATATGCCTGACCAACAAGGCCAGCAGCAAGTGGAGAATCATCAATAACACGAATCGTTGCAGTGGTATC
>JAVVPW010000256.1:0-783 GCA_036655575.1 Bilophila sp. | reverse complement strand
ATTTATTATATGTGAACATCATTAAATTTGTTATTGAATTTAGAAATGAAAGGAATAATTTCATGGCATTCAAAATAAATATAATTATACTAATTAGTTTAAAAAAAATTAATAACTAAGAGGTAATATTTTCAAAGTAGTTGAAGGAGGAAATCATGAAAAAAAGGATTGCGCTTTTACTTAGTTCACTGTTTTTAATGACTTCTATGTTTGCTGGTTGCGGAAAAAATACTGATAGCGGAAAAGACACTTCAGGAGCCAAAGATGATGTTATAAGAATAGGGGTATTTGAACCATTAACTGGGGCTAATGCGGGAGGAGGAGCCTTAGAGTTAGAAGGGATAAAACTTGCCAATAAGCTTTATCCAAAGGTTTTAGGAAAAAAAGTTGAATTAGTTGTAGTAGACAACAAATCAGACAAGGTTGAAGCAGCTAATGCCGCAGCAAAATTAGTTGATAAAGAAAAAGTTACAGCTATTGTTGGTAGCTGGGGAAGTTCTTTATCAATGGCAGCTGGAGATATTGTTAAAAAGGCACAAATACCTACAGTGGGAACATCCTGTACAAATCCTCTAGTAACTCAAGGAAATGAATATTACTTTAGAGTATGTTTCATAGATCCATATCAAGGAACAGTAATGGCAAATTATGCTTATACAAAATTAAATGCTAAAAAAGTTGCAATAGTTCAAGAGGTAGGAAACGATTATGCTATTGGACTTGCTAAGTATTTCACAGATTCCTTCAGGGGTTTAACCAAGGATGATAAATCAATAATTGAAG
>JAVVPW010000255.1:0-792 GCA_036655575.1 Bilophila sp. | reverse complement strand
GAAAGACAACGAACAGGAAAACGTTTCTTTGGCTGGTGTGCTGGTTTGCTCCGACCATGCCGCGCACACGTCAGTGTTGATGAAGCCATCCAGACTGGAAAGCTGAAGCGTGGGCGTCACGTCTCTCATGATGTCGTCAAAATTGTCCCGATCAAGTGCGGCAAAGCCCCGGAGTTTGTACTCAGGGAGCGGCTGAAGACCCAGCTTTGCCCGGACGGTTCTGTCCCCCGCGAGGTCTGCAACAATGCCCATGACAAAAGGAAGTTCCTTCTTGACGATGGCATCGCCTATCTCTACGTCGTAGGTGATCTGGACACGCGGCGGGCGTACCCTGCCGAGCTTCTTCTGGATTGATTCTCCCATAAAACACGCTCCTTGGTATTTCTACAGTATGGCATAGAAAACGGTCTGTCGCGGAGAGACTTTTCAGCAGATAACGATTTTATTTATCAGAATTTTCTTTCGGTATGCCGAGCAATTTCCTGATAGAAGCAAGGTTTTCTCCCTGTCCGAGCAGTTCTTCAAGCAGCTCCGTCAGCGACATGTTCCCCCAGGCGACCGCCCGTTTCACCAGCCACGGAGCCGGGCTGTGCGGCTCGGTACGCATGAGGTAGTCGGCGAGAGCGGCAAGTGACGCATAGGCCTGTTCTCTGGAAGATACCGACACAACGGTGGGCAACGCAGAACCCGTCACAGCAAGCGTCTCTGGTTCAGCAACGGGGTGCCACGCGAGCACTTTGGCGTCGATGCGTTCCAGCATATCCCGAACCGTATGAAAACTGGGACCTTCCT
>JAVVPW010000254.1:0-840 GCA_036655575.1 Bilophila sp. | reverse complement strand
CAAAACATTTACAGAAAACGTGTTGAGACTCCAGAAAGAACGAGGACTTACAAAGCAGGAACTGGCTACGCTTGTGGGCGTATCCGGGGCGTTTATTACAGAACTGGCTCGTGGTACTGCAAACCCAACAGTAAAGAGCTTGCAAGCGTTCTCTGAAGGCTTGGGTGTTCCTTTACCGTTGCTGTTAAAACCTGTTACATCGGATGAATGGCAGACAATTTTAGCTGTTGCAAACGCAAAACAGACTGTACAAGACACAAAACAGCTTCCAGAAGGCTTTGGTGTCCTTGCAAACGTTGTATTGCCGTTGCATAAAATATATGTTGTGGAACAATGGATAAAGGATGGGCAAAAAAGGCTTCGTACAAAAAAAGCAGAGTAGCTTTTATGTATGGAGTGTTTCACCAATATATTTCAGTACACTGCGCTGTGAATGGGTAGATAGTTTTGCATAACGCTGTGTCATTTGAGTGCTCTTATGTCCAACAAGTGCGCCTATTTTCATCAATGATACATCTTTCATTGCCAAATAGGAACAAAATGTATGCCGTAATGTATGAAAGACAACTTTTTGACTCTCATCTGTAATACCATCATTGAACCCCAAAGCAGTAACAATTTCAGTAAAAACCCGAGAAAGTCGATTGGGTAGAATGGGCTTACCGTTATCCAATGTAAACAGAAAATCATGAGGACATTTAGGCATAATCATGCGGAGTTCTTCTCTAATATCATCGCTGATAAAGACAATTCTCCGCCCACTTTTTCCATTGGCGTGAATGATCCCCGTTTCAAGATCTATGTCTTGTCCCTGAAGGGTGATGATTTCGCCTCGTCTCA
>JAVVPW010000253.1:0-894 GCA_036655575.1 Bilophila sp. | reverse complement strand
AACGCCAGTTTACTTTGCAGGCTCTGGAAGAACATTTACAGGCGCTCAAGGCCGTGGGTATTGTCCGTATCGCCGAGGAGCGTCTCGACGAAGAGGGAACGCTGATCCAGTCCTACGCGCTCACCTCCTACGGCAGAAGCCGCATCAACGCCCTTTCGTAGCCTCTCCTGAAAGAGACACAGAGGCCGCCCCGAAAGCATGTTTTGAGGCGGCCTCTGTGCGCGTTGCGGCAGGCGGGATGTCATCGACCCAGCGTGGCGAGCAACGCTTTCTCCGGTCTGGCAAGAACCACGGAATCCACAAGGTGCTTGCCTAGAGTGCTCCGCGCAGCCTCGGCTCCAGCCTCCACGGCTGCCACAGTACCACAGAGCACAAAATAGGATTTTCCGGTAATGCCTTCTCCGGGCACCAGACGGATCAGCCGCACGGGTGCTTCCTTGACAGCCTTGTCCGCAGCCGCCACGCCGCTAGAAGACGTGCGCGCTTCGATGATAGCCACCGCATCCCCCTCCTCTGCCCGGGAGGGATTTTTCAGCGCCGCCAGCACCTGCGGATCAATGTTGGACAGCACATACGATCCCAGCAGCCCCCGCCCAGATTCGGCGGCAAACGCAACGGACGTCTGCACCGAATCCCTGTCGCCAGCGATAAAAACAAGATACCAGCCGGAACAGACGGTTGCCGCACGCAACAGCTCCACAGGTGCCAGTTTGAGCATGGCGTCAGTCAAGGCAACCCCCGTGGCAATAGTTCGGCACTCCACAATGCCCAGCGTATCCGTAGAACTTGTATTCCCCTGAAAGCGCATCGTGTTCACCAAAAATTCCTTTATGGTCTGAAACCTCCCCCTTCAGGAGGAAAAGAGGGATTGACACACGACGGAGTCGATGGAAT
>JAVVPW010000252.1:0-910 GCA_036655575.1 Bilophila sp. | reverse complement strand
CGGTCTTCCGCCCGCAGACACATGAGCCGGTACAGCGGACGACAGGCAGGCCAGCTCACCTCTGCGCCCACAAGCATGGGGTGTAAAACCGCGCTCTCTCCCTTACGCCGTACCTTCTTTTTGACGCCTCCGTACTTTTCTGGGTGTGTTCCCACGTCGTTGTAAAACGCCCGTGCCGCGGCTCGACCTTCGGTGCGGATGAGATCCTCCCATTTGTCCCACAGATCCATGCGATCCGGCCACGCCACCACCGAACGGAATGTTTTGCTCTGCCACAGCGGTTTTTTGAGTGTCCGAGCCAGCACGGAATCGTAATGCAGAATCGTTCCCACATAGATGACATCAAGACTGCCGTCTGCCGCCCCCAGATTGAGCACTGTGCGCTGTAGCCACTGTTGCAGCTTGTCGCGCTGTTCGGGTTTGGCAACGTTTTCGTCGTTTTCAAGATCGTCCAGAATCACGAGATCGGGACGGTTCGGCCCGTGCCGCAAGCCTCGCATCCGCTTACCCGCCCCCAATGCCTGCAATTTGACGTTTCCAGTGGTCACCACCGTGCCCACATTCCAGACTTTGCCCTTGCCCGTGCCTTCTGGAAAATCCGCAGCCAGTCGCTCGTTGCCCTCCAGTTCCTCCTTCACCGCGTCAAGCAGTACAGAAGCCTGCTCCAGAGCGTCTGCAATGAGCAAAATGTAGCGTTTTCGCCCTGTCAGTGTCACCCAGAGCACAAAAAGCAAACCCACAAACGTGCTCTTTGCCTCGCCACGCGGTGCGGCAATGGCGAGTTTGCACCCCTCCTTGTTGTCTACAAGCGCGGCAAGATGGGTATCGAGCCACACATGCAGCAGTGAATCTTCCGCAACAAGACAATACTGTGGAAAATACGCTCGTCGAAAAAAAGTAAAACTGTCCT
>JAVVPW010000251.1:0-1016 GCA_036655575.1 Bilophila sp. | reverse complement strand
CTTCAGACGCTTTCAATTCAAGAAGTTCAGATTGAATTAAAATAATATCTAGAAGTTCATCAATACCTTGACCTGAATGCGCAGAAACCATTGCAACTGGTACGTCACCGCCCCATTGTTCAGGCACGATTTCTTTAACCGTCAATTCATTTAATACACGATCTGGATCAGCAGATTCTTTATCCATCTTGTTGATTGCAACAATAATTGGCGTACCTGCAGCACGTGCGTGATCAATCGCTTCAGCTGTTTGTGGCATTACACCATCATCCGCTGCAACAACCAATACCACGATGTCTGTCGATTTCGCACCACGTGAACGCATTGCAGTAAATGCTGCGTGTCCCGGAGTATCTAAGAATGTGATAATGCCTTTATCCGTTGTTACATGGTACGCACCGATGTGCTGAGTGATACCACCCGCTTCACCAGCTGCCACTTTTGAACGACGAATGCGGTCAAGCAACGATGTCTTACCATGGTCAACGTGACCCATGATGGTCACAACAGGAGGACGAGTCGTTTGAGCGCCACGTGCTTCTTCTGCTGCTTCAAGTAAGTTATCTTCAGCTTGCGTATCCGATACAAGAACTGGGTTATGGCCCATTTCTTCTACGATTAATGCTGCAATTTCTTGGTCAATCGCTTGGTTCTGAGTAACAAGCTCACCCATTTTCATGAGTGACTTAATTACTTCACGTACCTTAACTGCCATTTTTGCAGCCAAGTCAGCAACCACAATGGTTGAACCAATTTCAACATCATAAACTTGCTTTTTAACCGGTTTTTCAAAGCCATGCTTGTTTGCAGAGCTTGTTTTCAAACCACGTTTATGTGAGTTATCACGGAAAGATTGCTCTTCACCACGACGACCACCTTTCTTCGGTGCACGTGTAGCTGGCGTATTGGTACCACGTTTGATATCGCGGTCTTCTTTCGCAAATGAGTCTTCATATGCTTGACCAACCAGACCCGCAGCAAGTGGAGAATCATCCACTACACGAATGGTCGCAGTT
>JAVVPW010000250.1:0-1131 GCA_036655575.1 Bilophila sp. | reverse complement strand
AACAGAGCCATGGCACCTTTTGCCGAACGCACACCAAGGCAGGCAGAAGTCTGAACACGTTTCTGTCACCGGTCTGGAGCGATAAGTGGCTTTCCATGTGTGAAGAATAGAGTGAAAAGGGATATACGTCAAGGGAACACCGCAGGCGTTTTTCCAACAATCTTTGACAGAAAGCACAGGTTTGGCAATACGCTCTAAACTTTTTCCGATCTGAGCCGATGAGCTTGTCAGAGCGAACAACAATCCAGATGTGAGCGGAATGCCATGCTTGATTATTATCACTTCAAGGAAATAAACGACCTCTTTTTAAAGGGTCGGCATGAGGAAGCCCGTCATCTACTCACGGAAATGCAGGCTCGCTATATTGCCGTGTGTGATGAAAACAATCTTTTGAAGATGCAGATCACGGAAATGGAGGACGTTCTCTACCTCGCCAAAAACCTCACGTTTGACGGCACCTGCTACTGGCTCAATACCGGCACCATCCGGCAAGGGCCGTTTTGCCAGCGCTGTTACAATCAGGACGGCGCACTGCTGCGACTCGACACACAAAACGGCGAATCGGTCTGTCCGGTGTGCGGCACCGTACACGAACGGCTGTACCCGACGCGCTCTCGTTCGCTCATGGCCAGACCTGCGCCACATCTGGCAAAGGTCATACCCATTTCAGGCTGACGAAAGTGTACAGCGCAACGTGTTTTCAGGAAAAGAGCAGGCCTTGCCATGGACGCACTGTCCCTTTATACTACGGTATGAACAGACTTTCCCCTGCGGAACCTGCCGTGCCGTTTACGAGCGCACTCTTGCTGGTACGGCATGAAGACCTCGCTGTTGTTGACAGACGTGCCTTACGCGAAGCCGGTATCCGCTCTGTTCGGGTACTGTCTTCCGGCGTTGAGGCCGCACGCATCCTGCACACCGCTGCAACCGAATCCGCCAAGCTGGAAATGACATTCAGAGACGACCCGAATCTGGTGTTGTGTCACGAACAGCTTGCTGACATGACGGGCGACGAATTTGTGCGCCTGATCCGCCTCCACCCCTTGCTGATGCCTTTCCCCATCCTCATGGCTGTCGCCTCTGACACCACCGCCATCCGCGCCAAAGCTACGGAATCTGGATACAGCGGAC
>JAVVPW010000249.1:0-1177 GCA_036655575.1 Bilophila sp. | reverse complement strand
CAAAGATAAAGCGCCCTTGTTGCAGGCGAGAATACAGTACATCTGGTGTCATAACGCTCTCACTCTTTGTGTTCTCATGCCTTGTCAGGCAACACGCTCACCAACCAGAAAGGCCTTTGACCAGCACCTTCGTTTCAGGCAAGAGCGTGGATCTTGGGGGAGGGCACCCTTCTTCAGAAGGGACTCTCCCCCAAGGCCTTCATTTTTTCCGATTTGCGCAGGCGGCGCGGATGAAGTCCTTGAAAAGGGGGTGGGGCTTCATGGGGCGAGACTGGAATTCGGGGTGGAACTGACAGCCAAGGAACCACGGATGGTCAGGTATCTCAACAATTTCAACCAGATTGCCGTCAGGTGACAGACCGCTGAAGACCATACCGTTTTCTTCGAGGCGCTCCCGGTAGGCGTTGTTGAATTCATAGCGGTGCCGGTGGCGTTCGTTGATGTTTATCTTCTGGTAGGCGTCAAAGGCGTGAGTCCCTTCTGTAACCACGCAAGGATACGCACCAAGGCGCATGGTGCCACCCTTGTCGCTGTCTTCATCGCGGCGTTCCACAGCTTTTTTGCGGAAGTCGTACCATTCGGTCATCAGATAGATGATCTTGTCCTTGGTGAGCGGGTTGAATTCTTCGGAGTTCACGCCTTCGATGCCAGCGACGTGGCGCGCAAATTCAATGACCGCGCACTGCATTCCAAGACAGATGCCGAAAAACGGCACGTTGTGCTCCCGAGCGTAGCGGATGGACTCGATCTTGCCTTCAACACCACGGTAGCCAAAGCCACCGGGCACAAGAATGGCGTCCACACCCCGGAAGGTTTCCGCAACATTGGCAGCAGTGACTTCTTCGGAATTGACGTAGTGCAGATTGACAGACACCTTGTTGGCGATGCCGCCGTGTACAAGGGCTTCGTGCAAGCTCTTGTAGGCTTCTTTCAGCTCCACATACTTGCCGACAATGGCGACGGTGACGGAGCCTTGCGGGTTTTTGGCATCATAGACCAGCTTTTCCCACGGCTCAAGTTTGGCATTGCGGGCAGGCAGACGCAGCATGATGGCGATTTTTTGATCCAGCCCTTCTTCATAGAGCTTCAGCGGCAATTCGTAGATGTTTTCCACATCCACGGCGGAAAAAACAGCGTCCTTGTCCACATTGCAAAACAGCGCGATCTTGGCCTTCAG
>JAVVPW010000248.1:0-1238 GCA_036655575.1 Bilophila sp. | reverse complement strand
GACGCACGCCCCGTGGCTCGTCTCAAACCGCTGGGCACGGGACTCGAAGTGACGTTGCTGGTGCGCCCCTTTGGCGTACCCCTGCCGACTCCAGGCAACGCGAGTGACAAGGCGCACGATTCCGCCAGTACCGCCCCAAGTACCGCAGGCGAAGGCAAAAAAGCGTCCAAAACACCCCCTGCGGCAAAAACGCTCCCGGCCTTGCCAAATCCGATCTTCAATCCAACGTTTCCACCCGGTCAGGGCAACCCACAACCGCTCACCACCCGTGAAGGCAAGACCTTGCGCGCCCACCGCGATCTGGATGCAGAACAAGAAGCAGCACAAGAGCTGTGCCGCGAATGCCCTGTGTTACGCGAACAAGGGGGCTTGGGGCCCTGGATCATTGAAGAGACGGAGGAAGCGCTCCAGTGTCTGCTCGAACTCCAGTCCGCGCCCAGTTGTGCCGGTCTGGAATGGCCTGAAGGCGAGACCTTGCGCGTGCGACCTGCGGTTTCAGCCGCAACAATGTCCGTACAGGTGCGCAGTTCGCGGGACTGGTTTCAGCTTGAGGGAAAGATTCAGGTCAACGAATCGCTTGTGCTTGACATGCGCAGGGTTCTTGAGAGCCTTGATGAGGCCAAAGGCTGCTTTGTGCCGCTTGGGAACGGGGAATTTCTGGCCTTGACCCGTCAGTTCCGGCAACAGCTCGAACGCTTGCGCCGCCTGTCCGAACCTGCGGAAGCGCGGCGCAGTGCCGAAGCGCCCGGTTCTGCCGAACAGGCTGCGGCCTCTGATGACGCCAAAGCGCGTAAGACGCCACCCAAAACCGCCGTGCGCGTACACCACCTTGGCGCGGGCGCTGTGCAGGCGCTTCTTGATGCAGCCGGGTGCGTTGACGCTGACGCCGCGTGGCACGATCTGACCAGACGCATCCATGAAGCCAGCGCCGTGACCCCGGTGGTGCCCTCGACCTTGCGTGCGGAATTGCGGGAGTATCAGGCCGAAGGCTTTGCGTGGCTGTCGCGTTTGTCGCGCTGGGCAGGGGGTGCCTGTCTTGCCGACGACATGGGGCTTGGCAAAACAGTGCAGACCATTGCGGTGTTGCTAGAGCAGGCACCACACGGCCCATCGGTGATTCTTGCACCAACATCTGTTTGTCATAATTGGGAAAATGAAATCACGCGCTTTGCACCGACCTTGACATGCCATCGCTTTACCGGGACACGAGAGGCTCGTGCGGAACTTGTGCGCAGTCT
>JAVVPW010000247.1:0-1326 GCA_036655575.1 Bilophila sp. | reverse complement strand
GTTTGGAAGGATGCCTTGATCGGTCGCCACACTGACCCACGGCGTGAGCAGGCGCCCCATGCTTCCACGCGAACCGTTGCCCGCCTTGTTGCCTTTGCCAGAGGGGGTGTCGCTTGTGGGATTGCCCGCCAGCGCGGCGCCTCCGGGCTTGAAAAAGACATAGCTTGGGTTGGTGTCGAGCAGTTCGGTCTTGCTTTCAGGGTGGGTTCGGAGCCAATCGCGGATGGCCTGCATGTTGACTTCTTCTCGCAGGAGCAACCCACGGTCGATCATGACCCGACCGAGTGAGACGTATTTGTGCCCGTTTTGCGCGTCGTAAAGCACATAGTGTACGGTGCCGTCCGCATAGCGCAGGCGGCCTGAACCCTGAATCTGAAGGATGAAAACATCCACGGCATCTTCCACCCACGCCAGTTCCAGACCGCGACCACGCAAGGCACCCTTGCAGTCGATCTGATGGCGGGTATGGTAGGTGCCGCGGCGGTGTTTCTTCAGATCGGGCGGCGTCTTGTAGATGGGGCATTTGAAGCGTTCGGTGCGCACGGGGGACGCTGGGATTTCCGGTTCGTAGTAGCCTGTGAAGCCAAAATCCGGCCCCATGCGCATCCAGCGAAATTCTGTTGCCAGCAGTTCCGGTTCCGTATCAAGCAGCGGGAGGAGCGTCTTTAGACGAGCCAGCGCGTTTGCCATCTGTCCGTAAGTGATGCGCACGTCAGATGACCCAAAAGCCACGCGCTTGGCGGGTTTGGCGCGGGTGTGCGCAAGGCTCTGATCCACGGCAAAGGTCATGCTTTTCCACGAGGGCAGACCTTGCGAAGCAGGCGAGAGCGCCTTGCTGAGTCTGCGGGATTCCTCTTCAGAAACCGGGAACAGCCCCTGAACAGCAAGCGGAGCAACCTGCACCTCTGGCACTTCAGGGCGCGGCGGTACGGTTGCAGGGCGCGGCGTGACCGCACAACCACCCAGCAGGGCGGCACACAACACAAAGGGAATCAGACGGATTCGGAACACAATACAATCCTTGTTGAGCAAGTTGACGAGTCTCCCGGTTGCTGTACCGCAGTGTGCTACGCTACGCAATAGAATATGATCGGGGGAGGTGCTCTTGTGCCAGAAAGAAAAATGACGTGCAGGAGCAAAAAAGGCTTGACGAGATCTGAGGGGAAGGATAAACACCTCTTCGTTCTGCGGGAGTAACTCAGTGGTAGAGTGCAACCTTGCCAAGGTTGAAGTCGCGAGTTCAAATCTCGTCTCCCGCTCCATATATTTAGCCCCGGCGCATCGCTAAACCTGATGCGCTGGGGCTTTGTTCTTTTCCTCTACTCA
>JAVVPW010000246.1:0-1387 GCA_036655575.1 Bilophila sp. | reverse complement strand
CTAAGTTGTTGGCTTCTTTGGCTTTCAGCATGGCTACGGTTACGGCGTTGATTTTGTCACTGCGCACATCGTCTGCGTGTTGGTTGGCATGATAACGGTCAAAACTCTTCGTGTTGCTCACCGGCTGGAAGCCCAGCAATTTGCCGAATCCTTCCAGATGTGTCAGTTTCCTTGCGCCCTTCTGACCCGGATTGTTGATCGCGTTGCCGGACACTGTGGTCTGGCCTTCTGTCACCAGTCGCCATGCGGACAGGGCGTTTTTCATGACGGTGGGCGACACCTCTTCAACTGCCCGCCATGTATTGCCTTTCCCCATCGCTTCCATGACTTTGGACGGTTTCACAATGAAAAGATCGTAAGGGATGCCGAACAGATCACCGATGCTGTTTGTCAGCACATCCTTGGGCGTCCCTCCCCGGCTAAGTCCTTGTGTCAGCGGGGTTTCCAACTTCAGAGATCCGCCGATGTTCACCCCGGCGATGGCGGGCAGACCGTAACAGGCCATGTCCCGCGCCAGATCAGAATCGCTGAGATACTTCGTGACGAACTTCCTAATAATCTCCGTCCAGTCGTCGTCATCGCCGGACGCGGTTTGACACAACACCATCGCCGTGGCGTAAAAAGGTATGGACGTCAGCCCGCCGAGCAGGAGCGTTGCAGCCACACTTTTTCCGAAAAAGATCCGCCCTTCCCTGCCTTGCGTTTCCAGTGCCCACCGCCACAGACCGAGCAGATTGTGCGAAAACGTGCGGAAGGTGTACGCCGCCGCCAAACTTCGCCCTGCCGCTGTGCTCCGCAAAAACTCCGGCGTGTTGGCCTTGCCGTAGACAAAATGCGCGTCGCGTACAACTTCTTCTGCAAACGCCTTGGCTTGCTCGTAGCTTGCCTTCTGCCCGTCCTCGATGCCGAACCGCACCCGCGCCGCCTGCTTCAGCTTGCCTTCCCGCGCCGCCCGAAACGCCGCAAGCGCAAGGCTCGCCCGGTTGAAACGCTCACCAACCGACATGAACCAGCCCATGTATTTCAGCGTCTTGTTCCACATGGCGGCGCCGCTGATGCCTGTTACTCTGCCACGCACTTCCTCCATAAACGCATCATTGATGATGTCCTCCTGCACCAGCTCGTTGAACAGACGGGCTTCGTCCGTACTCAGCGCGTCTGCTTTCCCCTTGTGGACAATGGCTTGAATGGCCTTTTGCGCACCGCTCCAGTAGCCAGCACTCCCCACAATGTCCATCTGGAGACGCGGAAGCCCGACAAGCACATTCTGCGTCAGGTTGACCACGGCGGTCTTGAGATTCGCGCCCAGATACCACGCAAACGCCGCCGACCGGATGTTGCCGACCACACGATCCAGACTGTCGCTGTTTTGCAGCATGTCCTTGAT
>JAVVPW010000245.1:0-1395 GCA_036655575.1 Bilophila sp. | reverse complement strand
GAGCAGGTGTCATGCGCACAGCCCCGGAAACCGCATACTGACTTCAAGTCCGCCCCCTGCCGCGTTGACGGCTCGAATCTGACCGTGGTGCAGACGCACAGCCTGCTCTACCAGACACAAGCCCATGCCCGTTCCTCCGTTGCGGCGATCCCGTGTGGCATCAACCACAAAAAACGGACGGAATAAATCATGCAGCATCGCTTCCGGCACACCCGGCCCATGATCTCGCACCACCAGTGTACACGCATCCGCATGTTTCCCGCTGGGAAGCGTCAACGAAATGTCCACACACCCCCCTGAAGGGCTGTAGCGTAAGGCGTTGCGAACCACATTGTCCACAGCTTGTCGCAACAGGATACTGTTTCCAGAGACGATTGCAGATTCTGGTATGGCGAGATGCAAGGTCTTGTTGTCGGCATTGCCTTCAAAAGAAGCGTCACTCGCCACATCGCGCACAAGGACACAAAGATCAATCTGCTCAGGACGGGGTTCTTCCATTTCCCGCCGGGTGTAATCAAGCAATTGTGTGATGAGTGCGTTCATGCGCTCCGTTTCTAGCTCCAGCCGTTGCAGATACTGTTCATCCGCCGCCTGCCGCCGCAAGAGCGCTACCGTGACGCTAAGACGAGTCAGAGGAGAACGCAGTTCGTGCGAAATAGCCGCCAACAAGCGGTGTTCGTTGGCAAATTCGTGTTCGAGACGTTCCGCCATATGGTTGAATGCGCGTGCCAGCATCCCGATCTCGTCGCCGCGCAAGACATCTTTTGCGTCCATCCGTGTCTGCATGTCGCCTTCAGCAAGGCGGGTTGTCGCTGCGGTGAAGCGTTGCAAGGGGTCTGTGAACAGACGTGTCATGAGATAACTTCCAAACGCTGTTGGAATGATCGTGGCAACAATCCAGACATACGTCTCATTAAGATCAGAAAGACCGTGCGCTGCATCGAAAACACGCCCCAGCACGTCTTCAAAAAATTCACCTGCTGTTACAATACCGCCCACAAACAGCACAAACAGCAGATACGCTTTCCAGAAAATAGAAGCCCGATCCCACCAGTCACGCATCAGTGTACCCTTCCCGGCAAAACAACCATGTAGCCTTCCCCCCGAATACTACGGATACGTTCGGAACCGTCAACGCACAGGCCGATTTTCTTCCGTATCCGACTGATCTGCATGTCCAGACTGCGATCAAACGGGCGCGAGACCCGCCCTAGTCCTTCCCGACAAAGACGTTCCCGCGAAACCAGTTCGCCCGGTGTTTCCAAAAGTACCCGCAGCAGACGGCATTCTTGCCCGGTGAGCGCCACCGACAGCGCGCCTACGCGGGCACAGAGTGTGCCTTCATCCAGAACAATGTCCGAACTGCGCCCCGGATCACAGGCAGACGGCGAGATC
>JAVVPW010000244.1:0-1492 GCA_036655575.1 Bilophila sp. | reverse complement strand
GTCCCTTTTTCTGGAACACAGGGTGCTCCCCGCCGATGCCCTTGAGCTGTCCCACCACGTCGCTGACATCAACGCCGGAACGGAAGGCCAACGAGACAAGACGTCCGATGGCCTCGGCCTTGGCCGTGACAGAATGCCCGGACTTGCCGATGGTTGCGAAGATTTCAAACGGCTTTCCGTCCACTTCGTTGACCGTAAGATACATGCCGCCAAGCCCGGTCTGCACCTTCTGGGTAAAGCCGGTGACAAAATCAGGACGTTTGCGCACCCTGACTTGGCTGTCTTGTGCGGGCACGCTGGCAGAGCCAGTGGTGAGCACCTGCGTGGACTTGCAGCCGTCACGATAGACCGTCACCCCTTTGCAGCCTTCCTGATAGGCCATCCAGTAGATGGCGTAAATGTCTTCGCGTGTGGCGCTATGGGGCAGATTCACGGTCTTTGAAACCGCATTGTCCGTGTGCCGCTGAAACGCCGCCTGCATCCGCAAGTGCCATTCTGGGGCAATGTCCATGGCGGTGACAAACACCCGCCGGAGATCTTCCGGCAGATATTCGATTTCGCGTACAGAACCCACGTTGGCGACAAGCTCCATGAGCTGCGGGTTGTGATAGCCGATGTCGGTCAGGGCGGCTTCAAAATAGGGGTTCACCTCGACAAGGCGTTCGCCGTCCATGACATTGCGCGCAAAACTGAGCGCAAACAGAGGTTCGACCCCGGAAGAACACCCACTCAGGATGGACAGCGTACCCGTGGGCGCGATGGTGGTGATGGTGGCGTTGCGCAAGGGGGGGATGCCCTGTGCGGGATAGATGGATTCAGGATAGGCCGGGAAGGCTCCCCGCTCGGTGGCAAGCTGTGCGGATGCCTCGCGTCCTTTTGTTTCAATAAAGGACATGACACGCTCGGCAAGCGCGATGCCTTCAGGCGAATCGTAAGGAATGCGCAACTGAAAGAGCAGATCCGCCCAACCCATGACACCAAGTCCGATCTTGCGGTTGGCGCGCACCCGTTCTGAAATAAGGTCGAGCGGGAAGCGGGAGGCGTCGATCACGTTGTCAAGAAAACGCACGCCAAGCTGAATGGTGCGCTCAAGTTCCTTCCAGTCAATGCCGTGCTCGGCGGGATCGGTGTCATCGTTGTGCCCGGAAACAAAACAGGTGGCAAGATTGACAGAGCCAAGATTGCAGGCTTCGTAGGGCAAAAGCGGCTGTTCACCGCACGGATTGGTGCTTTCGATCTCGCCTTGCGCCGGAGTCGGGTTGTCACGGTTGATGCGGTCAAGAAAAATGATGCCGGGATCGCCGCTCGTCCACGCCTTATCCACAAGCAACTCAAACACTTCCCGCGCCCGGAGGCGTCCGCATTCCTTGCCCTTGCCGGGGGTGCGCAGGATGTATTCCTGATCTTGTTCCACCGCGCACATAAAGGCTTCGGTGATCCCTACAGAAAGATTGAAGTTGTTGAACTCGCCTTCTTTTTCTTTGGCGCGGAT
>JAVVPW010000243.1:0-1569 GCA_036655575.1 Bilophila sp. | reverse complement strand
GTGCCCAGTGAGACTTGCGTGGGGTGTTTCATAGAAAGCCAGTCCTTGTCAGCACCATCGGGAGTGGCGGGAGCGCCAGACGCTGGCTGTGCGAACAGCCCCGGCATAGCGCAACACCTCGACATGTTCAAGAGGGGGGGACAAAATGTCGTTTTTTCCGTGAAAAAAAGCACATGATTCTCTTCATTGATATTGAACTATTTCATCAACAGGTATAGTATCAAACGTGAGTCACCCGGCAATCCGTTTAGCGTCTGAACCATCGGCGGAGTAACCTTTTTTACGGAGAGATGACTATGGAAGAGCTTACCAAAATTGTGGCTGACATCAACAGCTTCTTGTGGGGTATGTATTGCCTCATCCCCCTGCTTGTGGGAACCGGCATCTATTTTACGCTGAAGCTCAATTTTGTGCAGATTCGGCGTTTCGGGCGGGCTATGAAGTTCGCCTTTGGCGACTTGACCCTGTTTGGAAAACGCGCTGACAAAACGGGCATGAGTTCGTTTCAGTCGCTGGCGACCGCTATTGCGGCGCAGGTCGGTACAGGAAACCTTGCTGGTGCGGCTACAGCCATTGCCATGGGTGGCCCCGGTGCTATTTTCTGGATGTGGATCGCGGCCTTGTTCGGCATGGCGACCATCTTTGCAGAAGCGGTGCTTGCTCAGACCTACAAGACTACAGACGATGCTGGACATGTAACAGGTGGCCCTGCCTATTACATCTCCAAAGGTCTTGGCAGTAAAGGTCTTGCGGTGTTCTTCTCCATTTCAATCATCATCGCGCTCGGTTTCATCGGCAACATGGTGCAGGCAAACTCCATTGCCGGCGCGTTTGATACCGCGCTCAACATTCCGCCGCTCGTGACGGGTGTTGTCATCGCTGCTATTGCCGCGTTTGTGTTCTTTGGTGGCATGGGACGTATCGCGTCTGTGACGGAAAAGCTGGTTCCGGTCATGGCTGGTCTGTACATTCTCGGTGGCCTGATTGTGCTGATCCTCAATGCAGAACAGCTGATCCCCGCCGTCAAGATGATTTTTGTTGGCGCGTTTGACCCGGCTGCTGCTACCGGTGGTGTCATTGGTGCGAGTGTTAAGGAAGCCATGCGGTACGGCGTTGCACGCGGCTTGTTCTCCAACGAAGCTGGTATGGGTTCAACCCCGCACGCACACGCTGTTGCCAAGGTCAAGTACTCCGCGCAGCAGGGCTTTATGGCGATCGTCGGGGTCTTCATTGATACCTTCATCGTCCTCAACATGACGGCCTTTGTTATCTTTGTGACAGGCTCACTCGATGGCACAACCACCGGGATCGCTCTGACACAGAAGGCCTTTCAGGTCGGACTCGGTTCCATTGGGCATATCTTTGTGGCAGTCTGTCTGTTCTTCTTTGCGTTTTCAACCATCATCGGCTGGTATTTCTTTGGTGAACAGAACGTCAAGTACATGTTTGGCTCCAAGGGAACAACGCCGTATCGGATTATCGTCATGGGGTTTATTGTGCTCGGTTCCTTGTTGCAGGTGAATTTGGTGTGGGAACTTGCCGACCTTTTCAACGGTCTCATGGTTCTCC
>JAVVPW010000242.1:0-1594 GCA_036655575.1 Bilophila sp. | reverse complement strand
GAGGGGCGATCATGAAAATGGCTCCAACCAGCCCCAGCGCCCCCACCCAGAAGGTGATGGCAAGCATGAGCACAAGGCGCACAATGTCCATAGGCGCGAAGCCCCATGTGGAATAGAAGCGGAAGCGTACCGTGCTTCCGCCGAGCAACGCCCCAAAATTGTAGCTGACCGCCTGTCCGACAAAGGACACCAGCGCCACCCTGGGGAGGGGCAATTCCTTATGAATGCCCTTGAGCGCAAGCCAGTCATAGCCCACGAGGATAAGATAGTTCACCACCGCAAGCAAAATCGAAAGGACAAGGCTACCTGTAGAAATCTGGGCAAGGCTCATCCGAATATCGGCAAGGCTGTACTTACTTATTTCACGGTAGAGCAGATACACAGCTCCCATGAAAATACAGCCGATAAGCACAGGCCCAATCGTCCGCAACAGGGGCTTCAATCGAGACAGGAACTTTTTAAGCATCTTTGCTCCACAGGGCTTTTGCGCACAGCAGGCTACAATTGCCCGCATAACAGACTCTGTTTCCGAACGATTCCCAGAGCCTTCCAGTAGTAACAAAAAAAAGCTCTACACCAGCAAAAAGCTCTACACCAGCTCTAGATACCTGCTCATGCCCCCGGAAGCAAGGCTGTTCTGACCTTTTGGAAAGATGATTCCTGTATTTTTTTCTTTTCTTGCTCTTCAGCAAGAAAACGAAGCTCTGAGAGTATCTTGCCAATGGCTTGACCTATCTTGTCAGATGGTCTAATACTGTACATACGGCAATTGCCAAAGCTCCACCCGTTGCGCAGGTAACGGGGGGCGTTTTTTTTTGCCGCCTATGTATTTTGAAGTTTATTTCAGGAGACAGCAACATGAACAGTATCCCCATTTCCAAGGAAGGTTTCCAGGCTCTGGATCAGGAACTGGAACGTCTGAAGAAAGAACGCCCTGCCGTTATTCAGGCCATCAAGGAAGCCCGCGAAGAAGGCGATCTGAAAGAAAATGCCGGCTATGACGCAGCCCGTGAACGTCAGGGGATGCTGGAAGCCCGCATCAAGTACATCGAATCGCGGATGCCGCTGTTCAATGTCATTGATCGGTCTACCCTCTCCGGTGAAAAAGCCATTTTCGGCACAACCGTGACCGTAGAAGACAGCGACACCGGTGAAGAGCGCAAATTCACCATGCTTGGCCCTGATGAAGCCGATTACGCCAACGGTTCCATCTCCATCTTGTCACCCGTTGGACAGGCGTTGCTTGGCAAGGAAGTTGGCGACGAAATCACCGTCAACGCCCCACGCGGACGCATCAATTACGAAATCGTGGCTATTCAGTTTAATTGACAACGCTCTGGTGTACGGCGTTTCTCTGCGCCGTACAGCAGAGGCCAGCCGCTGCAACGCGGGAATGTTCATGCTCCAGAACTGGTTCTTTTTTATTGTCACCTTTGGCTGCAAGGTCAACCAATACGAATCCCAATCCCTGCGTGAAGCATGGCTTGCCCTGCACGGGCAAGAAACGGATGACCCTGCGACAGCGGATGTGATTCTGCTCAACACCTGCGCGGTCACTGCCAACGCCGTGGCTGACGCGAGGCAAGCCGTGCGC
>JAVVPW010000241.1:0-1656 GCA_036655575.1 Bilophila sp. | reverse complement strand
ATCGCCCCGACATAACTGGCACTTTCGCGGGGGAACTGTTCGATGGCGCATTCGTAGACTTCAGCGGCTTCAAAGGGCAGGGAGGCTGTGCGGTAGCGCCCGGCAATGCCGATCAGAATCCCTTCCTGCGTACCAAATTCATCCATAGCGCGCCGCAAGAACGTCCTCGCTCTGGGGACATCGCCTTCGTCAAGACAGGCCTGACCTCTGAGTAACAGTTCCTGCTTGTGCTGCTCGATCTTGCCAAGCCGTTCCTGTTCCTCTGTCACGGCCTGCGTCTTCAGATTTTCAGCCAGACGCCCTAAAGCTGTACTGAGCAAGGCCTCCTTGCCCCGGACATAGCGGAGCAAGAAAGGTTTCCCGTCTCTCCCGGTCGGCAACTGGGAGTGGATCTCAGCATGACGGCTGATGTCCATGAGTGTTTCATCAAGGTTCACCTCAATTTCAAAGCGCGTACTCCCGATGACGTTGATCCTGCCGTACAGGTTCAGCGCTTCGGCTGCGGCACTGAGCGTCTTGACCATCTCGTCACGGCGCAGATACCCCTTTGCTCTGGCGATGTTCTCGCGCACTTTTTTGGCTGCTTCGGGTGTTGTTGTCATGATTGTCTCTGGGTGAAAGTTGGGCATTGCAGAAGTTGCAAGGCCTTGTCAGTGCGACGAGCGTTCTCAACAGAGCCAGCTCCGCCGGATTTCATCCCGATACGAATCGAGAAGGTCAATGACCGGATCAGGCGTCAGATACCTGATGTTCTCACCCTGCATCCATTTGGTGCGCACAATCGAAGCGCTGATATCAAGATACGGCAGAGGCAAGAAAAAAAAGGAAGCGCCACCCGGCATGGTTGCAGACAACGTCCCACCTGTTGTGGCAGGCACAGCGTCAGGCCAAAAGCGCGCCAAAGTGTCCAAAAAGGACTGTTCGCGCATCCCGGCTCGTGGCACCACCACCAGATTGGTGAGCTTTGGCAGTTCAAGCCCCCGGTACCATGTGTCCATCTGCGCAAAATCTTCGCCTCCCAGAATGAACAGCGGCGCGGCGTCACGATGGCGCTCCCGCCACGCCGTAAGGAGATTCCAGGTGTACGACGGTGCGGAAAGTTCGCCCTCAAGCAGACTGACCCGCAACGGCGCGGTGCCCCGTGACCCTTCCAGAGCCGCTTGCAAGAGCGACGCCCGCAGCTCAAAAGGGAGGAGTCCACTCTCCGGCTTGTGTGGTGGCACAGCGCAAGGCATCAGCTCCACCTCATCCAGATGCAACGCCTCGACCACAGCCGTGGCAAGGCGCAGATGCCCGATGTGAACCGGGTTGAAAGTTCCACCGAGGATGCCTGTTTTTTTTACTGCTGTCATGCTGCACTCCTTCCTGACAAAGCTGTCAATCCCGAACCTGTCCTGTGCCAAACGCCACAAACTTGGTGGTGGTCAGCTCCCGCACCCCCATAGCGCCGTAGGAATGGAGTTTAGACGTACAGATGCCGATCTCTGCGCCAAGCCCAAGCTGCCCGCCGTCGTTGAACCGCGTGGACGCATTGATCGCTGTCAACGAAGCGTCCGCCTCACGCAAAAAGCGCATGGCGTTGGCATGGTTGTTGGTGCAAATGACTTCCGTGTGGTGCGAACCGTACAGCGCGATGTGGTCAAGCGCCGCGTCAAG
>JAVVPW010000240.1:0-1711 GCA_036655575.1 Bilophila sp. | reverse complement strand
GTGGGGTGTGGAAACCGTACAGTTTCAGGAGTTTTTCGCACATGTCCTTTGTCAGCGGGCGGTGGAGCGGGGTATTTCTCTGCCCGTGCGTCCGCTCATGAACAACACCGATAAAATCCTTAGAATCGAATCTTTACAGCCACATATGGCACAAGGGCGGATTCGGCTACACCCCAGTCAGACAACGCTTCTGGATCAGTTACGCCATTTTCCGCGTGCCGATCATGATGATGGCCCGGACGCACTCGAAATGCTCTGGCGGCTTGCGGTGCATGGCTTTGTCGGCTTGAAGGACGCTTTTATCCGCGCACCACGCGCTCAGTTTGTGGAAGCACCTTACAGGAGTGAAGAGTATGAAGATATGGGATCGTTTCGTTGAAGCGACACGAGCGTTTGGGAGTGACTCCAGTGAACCGCATCACAAGACATCGACTTTTCACGCGCTGCAAACGCAAGAAAGTATCGGTGCGGGGCGGTTGCAGCTTGAGCCGTTTGCGAATCTCAGTCACGGATTGACGCCGCGGCGACTCAAGGAAATTCTGGACATGGCGGATCAGGGCGATATTTTCGAGCAGCATCTGCTTTTTTCCGACATGGAAGACCGGTGTGAGCATCTGGCGGCGGAGATGGGCAAGCGCAAGCGGGCGTTGCTCACGCTCGACTGGGAGATTCTTCCAGCGCAATCAGGGCGGGGGAGGGCGGTCAGCAACGAGGCTTCGGACATCGCCGCGGCTGTGCGGGAGCAGTTTGACGGCATCAACAATTTTGAAGATCTGCTTATGGATCTTGCGGACGGCATCGGGCACGGGTTTTCTGCTTGCGAAATCCAGTGGGAGTACAACGCACGCACCAATGCCCATCTCCCCGCCGCGTTTCATTTTCGTCCGCAGAGCTGGTTTCAGGTGTCGCGTGAAAACAAGAATCGCCTCCTGTTGCGCAACGGAATGCCCGAAGGCGAACCCCTCTGGCCGCTTGGCTGGCTTATCCACACCCACAAATCGCGTTCCGGGTGGCTGGCACGGTACGGGCTGTTTCGCACTGTGGCGTGGGCGTATCTCATCCGCAGTTTTGCAGTAGAGGCCAACATTCGGTATGTACAGGTACATGGCCTGCCTTTTCGGCTTGGCAAATACCCTCCGGGGAGTCGGGAGGAAGACAAGCGCGCACTCTACAACGCCCTCAAGACCCTGGGGCAGGATGCGGCAGGCATCATTCCACAAGGTATGGATATTCTTTTTGAAACACCTGCGGCAGCAGCGCAGGACATGGCGGGTGCGCTGATCAATCGTTGCGAGATGGGCATGAGCAAGGCCATTCTCGGCGGGACATTGACCACACAGTCGGACGGCAAGAGCAGTACCAACGCGCTGGGGCAGGTTCACGATCGTATCCGGCGGGATCTCATGATTTCTGATGCCATGCAGTTGGCTGCAACGCTGACACGTCAGCTCGTCGCGCCGCTGGCTGTGCTCAACTGTGGGGTGACCGATCCCCGGCTTCTGCCATGGTTTCGCTTCGATACCCGCGAAGCCGAAGACATCGCTATCTACGCACAGGCTCTCCCCGCACTCGCACCTGTTATGAAAATCTCCAGCCGCTGGGCACACGAAAAACTCAAAATCCCCCAAGCTGAAAACGATGACGATATTTTAGGAGGGTGGAATAGATAGGGGAGAAAGGCAGAATAGGGGGGGGGGGGGGGGATGAATGA
>JAVVPW010000239.1:1462-1718 GCA_036655575.1 Bilophila sp. | reverse complement strand
GGCTCTGAAACAATAATGGCACTCGGCCTCCCTCTATGGTTGCATACAGGCAATCGTAACCCAAGGAGGCCGTCATGAACGGTGCTATCAGCGTTCTGTTTCGAGGTATTCCCCTTGCCATGGGCGCGGTCTGTCTGGCCTACGGCTGGATGATTCTGGACGCGGGTTCAGACGCCGACAGCTTTATAGCAGGGCATGTCGTGCTCTTTTTGAGCTTCATCTGTGTCGCGCTGTTTTCCACCGCCGCCACCATCAT
>JAVVPW010000239.1:0-1452 GCA_036655575.1 Bilophila sp. | reverse complement strand
GGCTGGTGCTGCAGATGTGAGGAGCGGGGCAGGTGCAACAGTCGGCCGTCGGGCTGCTGCAGGTCTAGTTGCCCGTGGGGCAGGCGTTCGAGCAGGTTCAGCACACGGCGCGCCCGCGCAGGCGTGCGGCGCGGCGCTGCGGCGGTGGGGCTTGTCGGAGGGCTTGGTTTCTACGCCGAAGGGAACCCTGAGGAATTTGTCGCCGGACATGTTGTCTTTGGACTCGGACTGATCACCTGCTGTGTCGCCACCGTGGCCTGTACCTCCACAAAATTTACCCTGATCCCACGCAACGCCAAAGCCGCGCCGAGTTTGCGCCCTGAAGACGCTTTCTCAAGCGGAACCGCTGTGCTGTTGCTCCTCATTCCCCTCCTCTGCACCGTGATCGCGCTGCTCTGGGGCTTCACCACGCTGACAGACAACGCGAGCACACCACATTTTGTGGCGGGGCACGTCCTTGTGGGCATCGGCTTTGTCTGTGCCAGCCTTGTTGCGCTGGTTGCGAGTGTCTTGCACCAGATCCAGAATACCTATACCGTTGCTGAACGCTGGATCTGGCCCGCCTTTGTCGCCGCCATGGGAACAGGCTCCGTGCTCTGGGGGCTGTATGTGCTGCTGTTCACCCCCAGTCCCGCCGCCATAGCTCCCGGCTTTGTGCTCATCGGTCTGGGCATCGTCTGCTACAGCATCCTCAGCAAGGTGCTGCTCCTTGCGCTGGTGTGGCGTCACACCTTTCCCCTTGCCAGCCGAATCCCGCTCATTCCCGTTCTGACCGCGCTGACGTGTCTGTTTATCGCCGCGTTTCTCTTTGAAGCGGCGCTGGTCAATCCCGCGTTCTTTGTCCCTGCTCGCGTGCTGGTTGGACTGGGCGGCATCTGCTTCACCCTCTTCTCCATTGTCTCGATTCTCGAAAGCGGCACGGCGAACACGGATACCCCCTGAAAAAAGGATGGATTTTGCAGGCATGATTGACTACTATAGACAGTAGAGCAGCGTATTTTTGAAACGTTGCTCGTTGCAAACATTCATTTTGTCGAAAAACGTCGCGTTGCTCTCGATATCCGGGCACCCTTTGGGACTGTTTTTCAACCAAGGCGTGCCACCGCCGCGATCGACAAGCAGGCTCGGCGAACTTCAGGTTGACCGTTGCGAGGAATCTATGGACAAAACATTGCAAGACAGACTGCATGAGGCCCGCACCCGGCTCATGAACGGCAACGCGCCCATAGCGGAAAAACTGTACCGCGCGGAACTCACGCCTGCACTGGCTCCCGCAGATCGGATGCTTGCTCTGGATGGATTGGGACGCTGTCTCCACATTCAGGGCAGACTGGAAGAAGCTGAGGATGTGTTCCGCGAGTCGCTCTGCCTGCTGCGCGAACAGTTTGGCCCCAAAAGCGCCCCGGTCGCCGCTGGCTTGCAAAACCTCGCCCGCTTGCGTTCCGAACGCGG
>JAVVPW010000238.1:0-1741 GCA_036655575.1 Bilophila sp. | reverse complement strand
AACCTGTTTGGAGGGGAAGCAAATTTGTTATCTGACTTTCAGAAAGAGCTACTGGCTTGCGTTCCGTTAGAAGCTCAAAAAGCTCTTCCCACACTACCTGAAATGGGGGAATTACAGGTCTGTGAAGTGGAAAAATCAACTTTCTTTTTTGCCTGAAAACAAAGCTAGTTGTAATTAGGTTGCACTGTACGGAAGAACCACACCCCCTCTTGCCAGTCATTCCCCGACCAGCTTGAGGGGGCATTCTTTTTTCATCTTCATTTTTCAACCTCAAACCAAGGAGCCTTATACATGACCCTGCGTGACCAGTTAGGCAACGTATCCCTAACCGATGCGGCGCATACGGCTATGTCCGTGGCTGATGCCGTACAGACCTGCCCTCGCAAGGGCGCTCGACTCATAGGCATCATGGCAGCGGCTCTCATCACCATTGAAGCCTCAAATCTCAATCTGCAAGACGTACTGGCGATGACCCGCAACGTCATCAACCACGCTGACGGACGCCGCCCGGAGTTCGCTGCTGTGGACGCTTATGTGCGCAACGAAGTTCTCTAACAACACCATCAACACAGGAGCATCAACATGGCTAACACCACTGAAAAGAAAAAGCGTACCCGCTACACCAGCCCCAAAGGTTCGGCTCTGTTCGCCCGCGTCATTGACGTGGACTATGGCACCGAAAAATACCCCGACCCCAAGGGCAGCTTCAACATCACCCTTGCGCTGGATGAGCCGGAAGCCCAGCACCTTGATTCCATGCTGGAAGAGGAAGTTTCCGAAGCCCACGCCTTTACTGACAACGCTTTCTCCGAACTCAAACCACAGTCCCAGAAGAAGCTGGGCGAGTTCAAATTCAATGATCTTGGCCCGGAAGAGTATGACCGCGACGGCACCCCCACCGGACGGCGCTTGTTCCGCTTCAAGACCGGCGCGTTCTATGAGCGCAACGGAAAGAAACTTCAGCGCCGTGTCCCGCTGTTCGATTCCATGCAGCAGGCGATCAGCTTGAAGGAAGAACCCGGCAACGGCTCTATCGTGCGTGTGTCCTTCACCTGCAACCCCTACTTTGTCGAAGGTCAGGGCATGGGCGGGCTGTCGCTGTATCTGGACGCCTTGCAGATCATCAAGCTGAACAAGGCGGGCGAACGCTCGGCTTCCGACTACGGCTTCGGCTCTGAAGAAGGCGGGTTCTGCGGTGCTGACGACATGGATGATGACACCACTACCACCTCCGAAGCGCCCATCGGCACCGATACCAGCGCGCCGGATGATCTTCCGTTCTGATGGCGTGGCCCTGTGCGAATCGAAAGGCCGCTATGTACGCCGCATGGAACAGGACTCGCGCCGAAACCGGCTACCGATCTGACCTTGAGGTGAAACTCGCGGCTCTGTTGGAAGGCAACGGGGCGCTGTATGAGGTTGTGCGCATTCCTTATCAGATCCGCGCCGATGCCCACTACACCCCGGACTGGATTCTGCCCAAGCAAGCCATTGTGCTGGAAGCCAAGGGCGAGTTCAAAACATCCGACCGCCAGAAGATGCTGCTGGTCAAACAGCAATACCCAAACCTTGACATCCGCATGATCTTCGCCAGTCCCGGAACCCGCATTGGCACCACCAGCAAGACCACTTACGCCATGTGGTGTGCCAAGAACGGCTTTCCCTGCTGTTCCTACCGCAAGATCCCCCCGGAATGGTTCACGCACAAACCCACAGCGGCGGCAAAAAAGGCGTTGTCTGC
>JAVVPW010000237.1:0-1743 GCA_036655575.1 Bilophila sp. | reverse complement strand
TTGTTGTGGCCTTCTGGGGGGCGGATGCAGGTTGTGGAACGCTGTCTGGTACAGGAGGGTCGGATAGAGGTTGTTCTGCCTGCTGGAGCGCAACTTGAAAGTCTGCGTGTGGATGAGGGCACGGTGGTGCAGCAAGAAACCGCGCTTGTAGAGCGTTCCAATCCTGCTTTGTCGGGATTGAAGGCGGCTTTGCAGGAAGCACGAGCGCAAGCCGCTACTGTTGAGGGGAACGTTGCAGCGGCGCGCGCACGCATTGCGTTGTGGAGCGGCGGGAATGTTCAAGCTGCAAAGGGCAAGGACAGCGGGAACGCTGGGGGTGTTTTTTCAGTAGAGGAAATGCAGAAGCTCGACACCGCAATGGGGGCGCGTCTGACAGAGTTGTATGTGCAGCTTGCCGCGCTTGAACCACAGCAGCAACAGGCACAACACCGGGTGGCCTTGCTCGAACAGGAGCTGGCGCGCAAGGGTGAATCATTGCAGACGCTTCGTGTCACCGCGCAGATTGTGTTGTCTGATGCTGGAAAGGCAGAGCAGCTCAAGGCGGTCACGGTGCGCTACAGTTGCAAACTCAGGGATTGTGGCTGGAAACCAGTGTACCGGTTCGACGCCTTCCCGGACAAGGGGACGGTGGCGTTTGTGCAGGAAGCGGAGCTGGTGCAGAGCACAGGGCAGGACTGGGACAAGGTGCGTCTGACACTGGCCTCGAACGCGCCGGGGGATGCGTTGCTGCCTGCGGCGTTGCGGGACTGGCGGTTGCAACCGTTGCGCCCACAGCAGCGTGCCGCACCGATGCTGGCTACCGCGCCGATGGCTCGCATGAGCAACGACAGTGTGATGACGTCCGCCGCGCTCAAGGTGACAGAGCAGGCGACCTTTACGACGTGGGATCTGGGCGTGCAGACTGTGCGCGCCGGGGTGCCTGTGCGTCTGGGGCTTTCGAGCGGTGACTGGAAGGCGACGTTTGTGCGGGTGGCGCGTCCGTCCACGGTGGCGAGTTCGGCTTTAGACGGTACGCCAGCCTATCTCATGGCGGAGGTGAGGCTTCCTGAAGCTATGGACTATCCTGCTGGCGTGGGGCAGTTCTTTGTTGATGGATTGCCTGTGGGTACGGCTGTTTTTTCGCTGGTCGGAGATCAGAAGACGTTGTTCTTCGGTACAGATGCGCGGGTGACCGTCAAAATGAAGCTGGATGTGCGGCAAAGTGGCAGTAAGGGCTTTGTGGACAAGCAACAGACAAGGGTTTGGGCATGGAGTATTGACGTTCGCAACAGCCACAAGGAGCCTGTGCTCGTGCGGGTGGAAGATCCCGAACCGCAGTCCGGCGACACGGCTATTGAGCTGAAAGTCACCGCAACACCAAAGCCCGTGGTCGTTGATCGGGTGTATGTCTGGACGTTCACGGTTCCCGCAGGCGGTACCGCCACGATCGCCCACACCGTTGCAGCCTCTGCCCCCAAAGACATGCTCCTCGACGAAGGCCGCTAAACGAAGCTACAAAAAAAAGTCTTGCGGAACAGCGCTTATGTGGGGGGCAACGTGCCTTGCCCCCCAGTGCCTGTCGGAAGTTATATCTTTTTCAGATGTTCGAGCTGGGTGTAGAGGTTGTTTACCAGTTGCTTGTGGTGATTGACGAGGCTGACGGCGTTTTGCATCCCGTCCACAG
This sequence comes from Bilophila sp., assembly GCA_036655575.1. Classification (GTDB taxonomy): domain Bacteria; phylum Desulfobacterota; class Desulfovibrionia; order Desulfovibrionales; family Desulfovibrionaceae; genus Bilophila. The sequence goes on along the minus strand of JAVVPW010000237.1, from coordinate 80 downwards.
TCTGCCCGGCGATAGAGGTTATTTCTTCGAGATTGGTCAGGATACTGGAAGCCGCCACTGCGTGCTCGTCTGCGGCGGTG
>JAVVPW010000236.1:0-1833 GCA_036655575.1 Bilophila sp. | reverse complement strand
GGGTTGCTTTCGCCGTATGACGCCACAAGGGAGGCACTCGAACGCCTGAACATGTGGCACCGCTTCCCCGGCGAAGCGGCCTTTGTACGCCGTTTTCTGGAAGTCCTGCACGTTGCCGAAGGACAGGGTTTCGGGTCACTTTCGACCTTTTTGGAACACTGGAACCGTGAGGAGCAGCAGGAAAAGGCACCCATGCCGGAAAACCTCGATGCCGTGCGGGTCATGACCATTCATAAATCCAAAGGCTTGCAATTTCCTGTGGTCATTGTGCCGTGGCTCAATTTTGCTCCCCGCCCGGACAGTCTTGCTGTGGAAACGCTGGTGGATGGCCTGCGGGTGCTTGCGCGGCGTGGCCCTGCTTCTGGCATGGAACACTATCAGGCCATTGCCGATATTGCCCGTGAATCCATACACCTTCTCTATGTGGCATGGACGCGACCGGAAGAAGAATTGTACGCCTTTTTGACAGAAACAGCATCAACGACTCGTAGCCTTTCCAGCGCGATTGACGTGCTCCTCAGTGAGCTTCCCATGCAAGATGGAACCTACACCCTCGGCACCCTCAACCCCAACAGACACCCCGCCCGGAGTGTCGTGTCAGCAGAGCCTTTTCATCCTGAAGCGGCTCTAGACACCTTGCCCCTTGTACCGCCAAGCGCAACCGCGCCTGTGGAACGCGAAGCCTTGTGGCGCCCCATGCACTGGCTCCCCAAACTGCGGATCTTTCGTAATCCTTTGGAAGATTTCGCGTTTACGCAAAAACGCCGGGGTATTTTTGTCCACCACTGCCTTGCCTGCCTGCAACTTTCCGGGCGTCTGACCGAGCACCCCGAAGAAGACGCTCGTCGGATTGTAGCGCAAGCCTTGCGCACCTTTCCCCTGCCGATTCGAGAACCGGACGTGGTGGAGCGCGAAATAGTGGACATGCTGATCTGGTATGCCTCGTTGCCAGAAGCAGCACACTGGCTCCGGCACGGCACCCCCGAACAAGAAATTGTGGATGAACGAGGCGATCTGCACCGGGCGGATCTCGTGGTCGATGAGGGCAAGACGATGACCATCGTGGAATACAAAACCGGCGCACCCACCCCAGCGCACGAAGCGCAGTTGCAGCGGTATATGAATCTGGTCGGACGTGCGGTTGCGGTGCCTGTGCGCGGCGTCCTTGTGTATCTGGATCTGAGACAACTGGAGTACCGGAATCCCACCGCGTCAACCGCCCAGAGCGGGACAGATTGACGGGTACCACGATGCTGCGCACCACACTGCTGCGATGTTCTCGCACCCTCAGCGCTCTTGTCCTGCTCATCCTCTGGGGTGTTGTGCTTGTGCTGGGGCTGGCGACGTTCGTTGTCCATCAAAATCCAGCGGGGCTGGCTCGCAATCTCGCAACCTATCTCTCCACCCAGCTTGACGGAACCGTGGTCACAGCCGAGAAGGTGGATCTTCGGCTGTTCCCTTTGCCAGCGTTGCAGGTCAAGGGGCTGATTCTGCGCACGGCGCTCTCCTCAGGGCAGGTGGCTGTTTTTGTGGACAACTGCGAAGTCACCCCTACGCTTGAAAGTCTGACCAGCGGCGAACTCAAGCTGGCGTCTGTGCGTCTCATCCGACCTTCCGTGCTGGTCACCTTGCTCCCAAATCCCTCAAAAAAACCGCCCGAACAGCCAGACCAGCTCGAACAAACCGAACAAACCGAACACGGTGTGACCATCTTGCCCCTGCTGGCGGGACTGAAGCTGACGGTAGAGGACGGCACGGTGTCCTTGCGTCACCAGCGCGGCGAACAACCGCTGACACTGACCGGGGTGAACGGTTCGCTGCAACTGCTCGAAC
>JAVVPW010000235.1:0-1835 GCA_036655575.1 Bilophila sp. | reverse complement strand
TTTTTCGTACGCCTAGCCGGGAACAGGAGAGAGTATGCTAAAGGGAACACAGGCCTACGTTCAAACGCAATTTACCACCGTCGGACAAGGGGATCTTCTGATCCTTTTGTACGATGGGGCACTCAAGTTTCTGGCGCGGGCAAAAGACAAGATCGAGGCCAAGGACTACGCCGCGAAAGGCGTGCTCATCTCCAAGGCTCTTGATGTTATCCACGAACTTGACAGCTCTCTCAACATGGAAGCTGGCGGCGATCTCTCCAAGAATCTGCACCAGCTCTATTTTCTGTGCTCCACGCGCCTGCTGCAAGCCAACCTGCGCATGGATCTGGAACGTATCGACAGTGTGATAGGGGTGTTGACGGGCTTGCGTAGCGCGTATGCTGAAATTTTGAACAGACCAGAAGCGGTCGCCGCAGGTTCCAAGATTGCCGCCAGACGGTTGCCAAATTCAGGAACCGTGCAAAAAGCTGTCCCGCTTCCCACAAGAATAGCGCCCACAGGCGCAAGCAAGGCCATGATGCACTCCGCCTACGGACAACAGGTAGCGCCCACCGAGGCTACACCTTCTGAAGAACTCGCGCCACACGCGACACCTCCAGAAGCCGTTACCCCCCCGCCACCAGCCGCACCAGCCTTGCCAGAAATGCCGTCTCTTGATATGCCACCCGTGGCACCTGTCAGCCTTGTGAGCCGCCGCCTCGCTGCCACAGCCCGCTACGGCAAGGCCTTGCAACAGAACTAGAGCTTTTTAACTATTGAAAAGCCCTGCTGATACAAGAGCGTCAACCACCCCAACTTCACCCCATCCTGTTTTCTGCATAGAAGAGCAAAAAAGAGTACCTACATGACTGATAAAGGGCAAAGGGAACAACTGGGGAGCCGTCTGGGATTTTTGTTGCTGTCGGCAGGATGCGCTATCGGACTGGGGAATGTCTGGCGATTTCCTTACATCACAGGAGCCTACGGCGGCGCGCTGTTTGTTCTCATCTATGTGCTGTTTCTGCTTATTGTAGGCTTGCCCATCCTTATCATGGAGTTTGCGGTAGGGCGTGCAGCACGCCAGAACATGGGGGCGGCCTTTCGGACACTCGAACCTGCCGGGACATCGTGGCATCGCTTTGGTTGCGTCAGTCTGATCGGCAGTTACCTGCTCATGATGTTCTACACCGTCGTTGCGGGCTGGATGCTGGCCTATTGCCTGTTTATGGGCAGGGGCGACCTGACAGGCCTTGCGCCTGCCGAGATCGGCGCGTTCTTCGGAACGATGCTTGCTGACCCGTGGGGGATGCTCTTCTGGCTGGCGGTGACCATCGTTTTTGGCTTTGTGGTCTGCGGGATGGGACTGCGCAACGGCGTGGAACGGGTGGTCAAGGGCATGATGTTTGGCCTGTTCGGGCTGATGCTTGCGCTCGTCTTTCGAGCCGTAACCCTGCCGGGCGCGGGTGAAGGCATCCGTTTTTATCTCATGCCGGATCTGTCAAAAATCACCGAAACCGGACTTGGAAGCGTTGTCTGTGCGGCTATGGGGCAGGCGTTTTTCACGCTCGGACTCGGCGTTGGCAGTATGGCTATTTTCGGAAGCTATATCGACAAATCCCGCTCCCTTACAGGTGAAGCGGCACACATTGTCATGCTGGATACGCTGGTCGCGCTCATGTCAGGCCTGATCATCTTTCCGGCCTGTTTTGCCTTTGGGGTCAATCCCAACTCAGGGCCTGGACTGGTCTTTGTCACCTTGCCAAACATTTTCAACACCATGCCGCTCGGTCAGTTCTGGGGGACACTCTTTTTCATCTTCATGGCCTTTGCAGCGCTCTCGACAGTCATTGCCGTCT
>JAVVPW010000234.1:0-1835 GCA_036655575.1 Bilophila sp. | reverse complement strand
TTTTCTGTCAAAAACCGCTGGAGCGAAAAAAAGCACCATCCGTACAGCACTTTCAGCAACAAAAGAATGGGATTTTGAGGAGGTGTTACGCGGGCTGACATTCAAATAACAACATGCTTGTTTCGAGCCTACGTTCATCATTCTTGATTTGCTCAAGATACTGGTGGACGGCCTGCTCATCACCACGGTTGGCAGACAAAAAAGCAAGACAAGACAGATTCAGGTCACTGTCCTTTTCCAATGCCCGACGTTCCGCCGCTAACGCTTCTGGAGACAACGGCTCATCGTCAAGCGAAAATTGTTCGATCACCTCTTCCGGGGTGGCAATGTCAAAAAAGTTAGTCATGGCTCTAAAATATCCCAGCACAGGGCAACAGTCAATGAGGTTAAACATATGGATATGGAAAAATGGATTGAAATAGCCCGCACCGGGACGTTTACGGATTCGCAGGGGCGTCCGCAGACGTTTACGACGTCTGACCTTGACGCCATTGTGTCCAGTTATGACCCGGCAACGCTGGAAGCACCGCTGGTGTTCGGACATCCGAAAGATTCAGATCCCGCGTTTGGCTGGGTGCAATCGCTCCGGCGCGAGGGCGAAAAATTGTTTGCACAATTCGCACAGGTACCCGACACGGTGCGCAGATTAGTGGATGATGGACGCTATCGGTACGTCTCCATGTCGCTCATGCCCGATCGCAAACGCTTGCGCCATGTTGGACTACTGGGTGCGGCTGTCCCAGCCATTGAAGGATTGGGGCCTGTGGAACTGACAAGCGACAACGACGCTATTTGTATTGATTTTGGTGAACTTCAACCCAAGGAGCCGGGAATGGCAACACTGGAAGAGCTACAGGCGGAGATCGCCAAACTCACCGCCGAACGTGACGGTGCGAAAAACGACAAGGACGAGTCTGAAAAGAAAGCCGCTGAAACCGCCGCCGAATTTGCGGCTTACAAGAGTGGTGTCACCGTCAAAGCTCGTGAGGCGCGGCTGGACGCGCTGGTCAAGGCCGGGAAGGTCAAGCCCGCCGAACGCTCCAGTGTTTTGTCTTTTGCAGCGGCTCTGGCAGATGTGGAAAAGCCTGTAGAATTCGCGGCGGCAGACGGCAAAACGGAAAGCGTTACTGCTGAAGAACGTTACTTCCGCGAACTTGCCGCCCGCGCACCCAGTGGTCTGGATGTGGATTTTTCCGCGTTCGCTGCACCGGGACACGTTACGCAATCCCCGATTTTTTCCGCTGCTGACGTAACCGCCAAACTGTAAAAGGAGAATCGCATGGCTAATGAAGGCTATCTCGGCTCGTACAAGCTGTCTGGCGAACGTGCCGCTACCGACGATCACCCCGTTGTCATCCACGCCTTGCCGCTTGCGGTCAGCGTGACGGCAACGCTTACCCCCGGCCTGCTGCTGAAACGTGCGGACGCCGCAGGCAAGGTCGCCTATGCGCCGTGGTTGTCCACGGACACGGTAAACCCTGTTGCTGTTGTTGACGACAACGCCGAAGCAGACGCCACCAGTGTCATTGCCGTGGTGCATGGTTGCGTCAAGACCCGGATGGTCACGTCCGGCGACGGCAAGCCCCCTCCATGCTTGCACATTTGCGCAATCTGTTCAACCCGACTGCGGTCGTCCAGAGTCTTGCACCGCTTCCACCTATCGCGTCTACATTTATGGATACATTCTTCAAGAGCCGTCCTACGCACCCCCTGCCGCTCATTGGCCTGACTGAGCTGACTGGCGTGGTGCAGACCGTGCCTGTGGTGCGCCGTGACGGCACGCCCATCTCGCTCAGTAATGAGGAACTGGAAACCCGCTATTTTGCGCCGCTCCC
>JAVVPW010000233.1:0-1840 GCA_036655575.1 Bilophila sp. | reverse complement strand
CTCTGCTGACGCAAGCGCGACAGCCGCCGCAACACGGCGTGGATTCTGGAAAAAGAGAACATTTTCCCCCAGAATGCTGACGTTGAGAATGTCCCTTCATAACGTTCTTCTGCGCTCTCTGGAGCGGGAAAAGACACCCCGTCTGCTTGGGAAAAAAAGACTTCAGATCATAAAAATTTCAGGAGGCGGCATGTTCGACAAACGCACAGCATGGAGCAAAGGGCTGAAGTGGCTCGTCTGCATTCTGACTGCGGCCTTGCTGTATTTTGTCATCACACCTGTCGGTCTGTCGTCTGCATCATGGCTGTATGTCTCGCTGGTTGCAGCAATCGTCCTCGGTCTGATTCTCGAACCAGCGCCGCCTGCGGTGGTCGCACTGACAGGTTTGTTGACGGCGGGGCTGTTGCGGCTCGGCCCTCCCGGCTCGTTTGAGCCGAGTGCTGGCTTGCTTGGCAATGTCTCGCTTTCAGAAGCGGTCAGATGGGTGCTTTCCGGGTTTTCTTCCCCGCTCCTCTGGACAATGCTGTCTGTCTTTATGATCGGTATGGGCTTTGAAAAAACCGGACTGGCACACCGGATTGCCGTGCGACTGGTGCGTACCCTTGGCAAAACCACGCTGGGGCTTGGCTATGCGGTAGCGCTTGCAGACGGCTTTCTTGCCCCCTTCATCCCTTCAGGGACGGCACGCAGTGGCGGGATTGTCTACCCCCTCGTCATGGGCATCCCTCCCCTGTTCAACTCAAGCCCTGAAGAAGAACCTCGCAAAATCGGCGCGTATCTGGTTTGGGTCGGGTTTGCCAGTTCTTGCGTGACCTCATCCTTGTTTCTGACCGCGCTCTTCGCCAATCTGCTGGCGCTTGACTCACTGCGCGCCGCGCACCTCCCGGTACCAGACTGGTCGGATTGGTTTCTGAGCGTCGCTCCCGCCGGAATCGTCCTGCTCTTGCTGACGCCGTTGCTCACCTACTGGCTGTATCCGCCAACACTCAAACAACCCGGCGAAACCCTCAGTCACGCCACAAGCACCCTGTCTGCGTCTCTCTCCGTGCGCCAATGGGGCATGATCCTTGTAACCGTGCTTGCGGTCATCCTGTGGTCTTCTGGATTGTTCCCAGACTTTGGCGAAGTGCTGGTGGCGCTTCTCACCGTCTGCCTGATGGTCGTCTTCGGTGTGGTACGCTGGGAAGATGTGGTGGGAAACAACCGGGCGTGGAGTGCCTTCTTCTGGCTTGGCTCGATGATCACCCTGTCTAAAGGACTTCAAAACGTTACGTTTTTTGAATGGTGCCTTGCTGGAAGCACCCAATGGATGCATGGCCTCACCCCCAACATGCTCATGCTTGGCATGGTCATGCTGTTTGCCGTAGGGCGCTATGTCATGGCTGGCGCCACGTTACAGACGGTGCTCCTCCTTCCGCTCTTTCTCACCGCCGCCGCCGGACTTGAAGGCGTGACCCCTGACCAGCTCGCAACGCTTGGGCTTGTGCTCGCGCTATCGACCGGACTGATGGGCGTTGTGACCCCGTATGCTACAGGACAAGGGCCAGTGTGGTTTGCCTCAGGCTACATCAAGACCGGAGAATTCTGGTTTCTCGGACTGGTGTTCGGGACAATCCACCTCGCGGCCTTGCTGCTGGTGTTCCCGTGGATTTCGCTGTGCGGTCTGCTGTCACATGGATGATACCGCCGCCCCACTCGCCCCGTCCGAGTTAGCGCAACCCTGTTGGTATGTTTACCTGTTGCGTTGCGCTGACGAGACGCTGTACTGTGGCGTCACCACAGACATGACAAGACGCCTTGCCGAACACAATGGGCTTCAAGCTGGTGGTGCCAGATACAC
>JAVVPW010000232.1:0-1871 GCA_036655575.1 Bilophila sp. | reverse complement strand
GAGCCGCCAACATGGCAAACAGCGCGTCAAAATCATCGGCTGCCCAGCGGGTTTCAAAGTGTGCCGTCAGCGCGTCGAGCTGTTGTGCCAGCGCTTTTTCCGCAGGCTCCTGCAACAGATCGGACACCCAGTTGCCCGTCAGCTCCACCCCAGCGCCCTGCTTGCGAATGATGTTGGCAATGCGCTTGAATGTCTGAACAGACTGCGCAAAATCCGGCGTGCGGCTCATAACGGCAAGCGCATCAAGACGCTGCCCCACACTCCATACCTTGTCGGCGTCAACCGCAGTCACGGCTTCAACCAGCAATGTTTCGCGCCCCTGCGTGAGGAAATAATTCTTCACTCGTGCTGCAAAAAAGGCATCCAGCTTGGCAAGAGCCTGAGCAGGTGGCAGTTTCCATGTGCGTTCGCCATACAAGGTTTGCGCTTCCTGAAACAGGGCGTGTACATCAAAGCGATACCCCTGTTCGAGCATGATCCGGGTGATGCCAAGAGCGCAACGCCGCAAAGCGTAAGGGTCTGCCGCGCCTGTAGGAATCATGCCCAGACCAAAGCACCCCATAAGCGTGTCTGCCTTGTCCGCAATGGACAGAAGCGAACCAAGCGTGGTTGCGGGTACAGGAGAATCAGGGCCTGAGGGCAGATACTGTTCCGCCAGCGCATCGGCTACGGCGCTGTTTTCATCTTTCTTGCGGGCATAGATACCACCCATGATGCCTTGCAAGGTATCGAACTCGCCCACCATTGCGGATACAAGGTCAGCCTTGGACAGCCGCCCTGCTCGTGCTGCTAGCGCCACGTCTTCTGCGGACTGGTGCGTGGCTTTAGCAAGCCACTGACAAAGCGCGCTGATGCGCCGCGTTTTTTCGCCCATACTGCCGAGCGGCGCAAGGAAAATGACGTTATCAAGTTCGGTCAGCCAATCCTCAAAGGTGCTGGCAAGGTCGGTCTTCCAGAAAAAGCGCCCGTCTTCCAGTCTGGCGCGCAACACCCACTCCCAGCCTTTTTTGACAACGGAAAGATCCTTGGGGTGAAGATTCAGCACCGTGAGGAAATGTGGCATCAGCTTGCCGTCCTTGTCCTCAACGCCAAAACTCTTCTGATGCGACTGCATACTGGTGAGCAGCACTTCCCGGGGCAGTTCAAGGAAGGAAGGGTCGATGTCTCCAAGCAACGGCACGGGGCACTCTACCAGTCCTTGCACTTCGTCGAGCAGTCCCGGTACCCAGATGATGTGTCCGTTGACGCTTGTTGCGAGGCGATCGCCCTCGCTGATGATGTGGGCGCGCCGATCCTCTGCCCGCAGCATGACAGCACCTTGCGTGGTGAGTGTGGACTCGTATTCGGAGGCGTTGGCAAGGGTAAAGGGGCCGGGGCCGAGGACGCGGTGTCCTTGCGTGGTGCGCCCTGAAGACACCGTACCCACTTCAAATGACACGATAGTTGCGTCAAACAGCGCCAGAATCCAGCGGATAGGACGGGCAAAGGCAAAATCCCCATCGCCCCAATGCATCCGTTTGGCAAACGGCAGACCGCTGATAACGGTCGGACACAGCGTGGCGAGCACCTCCACGGTGGGAACGCCGCCCGTCTTCTTGACTCCAGCGAGATACTCGCCCTTGTCCGTCTGAATCTTCGTGAGCGAGGAGAGTTCTACACCGAGGGTACGCGCAAAACCTTCCGCAGCCTTGGTGGGTTTGCCAGTCGCATCAAAGGCGATACGGGCGGGCGGGCCAGTGACGACTTCTTCACTGGCAGGCTGGGTAGGGTCAAGCCCTTCCACCGTCACGGTGGTGCGGCGCGGCGTAGCGCAGGTGGTCAGAGATGTAAAGGTATAGCCCGCTTCCGTGAGGCCTGCGGTGAAACGTTCT
>JAVVPW010000231.1:0-1878 GCA_036655575.1 Bilophila sp. | reverse complement strand
TCTTTGCCGGTGACGGAGTCAGTCGACGGATGGAGTCGACTGTGGATTGAAACATCCTGTTGGCTTAACGTTGGCTTAACTTCGGTGGACGGATACCGGCAAATCGTATCGTGCAAAGAGTCTCTCAATGCGATCGGTATCCTCTTCACTCAGGGAGTGCTCTTCCGTGAGGGAGTACTCGCGCCCTAGCTGCGCGTATTTGCCGACACCGAACTTGTGGTACGGCAAAACGTCAATTCCCTTGAAATGCGTATAGCCTTTGTAAGGCGTTAAAAAATGAGCCAGCGCGGTCAGCTCCGCTTCGCCGTCATTGATGTTCTTGAGTAGAGGCAAACGAACCTTGACGTTCCGCTTGTTGTCAAGCAGGTGTTTCAGGTTTTCATGGATCAGGGCGTTGTGTACGCCGGTGAGTTCCCTGTGCCGCTCAGGATGCATGTGTTTGATGTCGAATAAAAAAAGATCGACAAAGGCTGCCGCCTTGAGAAGAATATCCGGTCTGACATAACCGCTGGTTTCCATGGCGGTATTGATTCCACGCTGACGGCAGGCCGCAAGCAGGCTGATGGCAGCCTCAGGCTGCAACAGGGGTTCTCCGCCGCTTAGGGTCACCCCGCCGCCGGACAGCTCGTAAAAGGGTCTGTCCTCTTCCACCACCTCGACGATCTCGGAAATGGGCATCTGCTTGCCAACCACGGTCAGAGCCGAAGCCTCGCACTGCTCTTCGCATTTGCGACAGCCGAGACATTCCTTTTCCACATCCAGAGCGTGCCCTTGCGGATTCATCGTGTGCATTCCAGTGGGACACACCAAAGCGCAACGCCCACAGTTGGTGCACAAAAGCGGCTGCACCATCACCTGCGGCCCGCGTTGCTGGCTTTCAGGATTGGAGCACCACAGACAGCGCAAGGGGCAACCCTTGAAGAAAACCAGTGTGCGTACACCGTACCCATCGTGGGTGTTGTACTTCTGGATATTGAAAATAAAGGCTTTTCTTTCCATCATGTTTCGCAAAATCCACTTGAAAAGGTTCTAGAGCAGATTATTTTTGAAACGCTGCTCGTTTCAAAAATTCATTTTGCCGAAAAACGTCGTTTTCGGCAAAATCCACGCCGTGTTACGGCGCGTCGCACTGTGTGCGGCGTTAGAGCATTTCAAGTGTAAAATGCTCTAGTGGGTCGAATGCAGCATGGTGCGGCTGATGATCTCATCCTGAACATCCTTGCACAATTCAACAAAAAACGCGCTGTATCCCGCCACGCGCACCACCAGTGAACGGTACTTCTCAGGATAGCGCTGGGCGTCGAGCAGCGTTTCGTTATCCAGATAGTTGAACTGCATTTCGCCGTTGCCGAGCATGCAGGCGGTTCGGATAAGCGTAATCAGGCCGTTTTCGCCTTCCTGCGAATCGAGTAGCCCCGACATGATCTTGAAGTTGTGCACCATGCCGATGTTCATGCTGTCGTTGGACATTTTCGACACGGATTTGATGATAGCCGTAGGCCCCTTGCAATCCGCCCCCTGTGTGGGGCTGATGCCATCGGACAACGGCTGCCAGGCATGGCGACCATTGGCGGAAGCCCCGAGTAGCTGACCAAAGGGGGTATTGTTGGAGATGGACAGGGTTCCGTGGCTCAAAATGGAATAGAGCGTGCGGTACTTGCGGTGTTCCCGCTCCGTAAAGCTGACCAGATCCGCCGCGATAAGATCGGCATAATCATCATCGTTCCCGTATTTGGGAGCAGAAAGGCAGTCGGCTCGAAGCTGTTCATAGCCTGCAAAATCGTTCTTCAGAGCCGTATTGAGCTGCTCTAGCGTGTATTTCTTGTCGTCATAGACCAGTTTTTTGATGGCGGCCATGGAATCCGTATAGGTGCCGAG
>JAVVPW010000230.1:0-1993 GCA_036655575.1 Bilophila sp. | reverse complement strand
CAAGGGAATACGCGGTGCCAAGGGTAGCGACAATCACTTCCTTAGCGGCGAACCCGCCCACCAGCGCGATGTCGGTACGCCAGTCAAACCCAGCCGGTTTGGTCAACGGTTCCAGCGCCACGCCAAAGCGTCCGGCAAACGAATGCCGCAAGGACAGTTCCGCCCGTTCGTCGTGCAATTTTGCCAGCGCGTACTCAAGCGCCCCGATGTTGCCGCCCGTGCGCTCGGCGTCCTGCATCTCGGCTTCAAGCGTCTGCTGTCGCGCTGCAAGACCCGCTCTGGTGTCGAGCGGCAATGTTGGATAGGTCATGGCTGCCCAGAGCAACACGGAAACCGCGAGAATCACTGTTCCGGCTTTTTTGAGATACTCAAGCGTGCGCTCACCGGTATGGATACCCAGCCCCAACAGGGTGGGCAGGCGGTACGGGGGGAGTTCCATGACAAAAGGTGTGGACGGCCCGCGGATGATGGTTGAACGCAAGAGCCTTGCGGTGAGCAGCGCCACAACCCAGCCTGCCAGCGTCAAGCCAAACATGACTGTTGCCTCGTGACGCGGAAAAAAGACCCCCGCAAACAGGATGAAGACCGGCAACTTGGCACCGCAGGCCATGAACGGCACCGTCAGGAGCGTTGCCAGCTTCTCACGCGGACTGCGCAACGTTCGCGCCGCAAGCACGCCCGGCACAGCACACCCGCCCGCAATGCCGCCTCCGATGATGAAGGGCATGACCGAACAGCCGTGCAGACCGAAAATACGAAACACCCTGTCGAGCATGTACGCCATGCGCGCCATGTAGCCACTGTCTTCAAGAAACGAAATCTGAAGGAAAATGAGCATGATGAGCGGTACAAAACTCATGACCCCGCCCACACCGTCGATGATGCCCGACAAGATCAGGGATTTTAAGGGGCCATCAGCAAGTACCCCGTCCACAACCTCGCGCACCAGCGCAAACCCGCTTTCCACCCAGCCCATCGGGATAGCACCAAAGGAAAAGGTGATCTTGTACAGCAGATAGAGCACCCCAAACATGATGAGCGGCCCCACCAGCGGGTGCGTGAGCACATGATCCATGTGATCCGTCAGGTGCAACCGCCTGTGGACATCCACCCGCCGCACCAGCACCCCGTCGCGCAGCAGCGAAGAGATGAAGCCGTACCGATAGTCCGCAATCACGGCCTCTGGCCAGGTGTCGAGCGTATCACGCAGGTGCGCTGTCACCTCGTCCACCTCGCGTTCGAGACGGGCAGTCAGTTCAGCGTTCGCGGCGCGGCTCCGGGTCAGCATCTCCTCGTCAAGCTCCAGCAGTTTTATGGCAACCCAGCGGGCGGGATACTCTGGCGCAAGCAATCCGGCGTCGGCAATCGCCTTTTCCATGCGCGTCAGGACGGGATCAAGATCAGAACCATAGGAAATATGCAGCGGCTGCCAAGGCTGGTTCTGGCGCTCTTTTGCAAAAGCAAGCGCGGCTTCAAGCACTTCTGGCAGACCTTTGCCCGTTCGAGCCACGGTGGGCAACACCGGCAAATGCATCCGAGCGGAAAGGCGCTCAAGGTCAATGGTCATGCCCTGCCCCTGCGCTTCATCCATCATGTTGAGCGCCAGCACTACGGGGATACCGAGTTCGAGAAGCTGCACCGCCAGATACAGATTGCGCTCCAGCGCGCCGGCATTGAGCACCCCCACCACCACATCCGGGCGCTCCCGCACCAGCACCATGCGGGCAACGGTTTCTTCTTGAGTGTAGGCTGTGAGGGAATAGGTTCCCGGCAAATCAATGATCCGCACGGTTTCGCCGGACGGCATATGAACAGAGCCTTCCTTTCTTTCCACCGTGATACCGGGATAATTGCCCACATGCTGATGCGAACCAGTCAGGGCGTTGAACGCTGTAGTCTTCCCAGAATTGGGGTTGCCTGCAAGGGCGATGGTGAGTTGTGACGACATGAGATCCTTTTGCAAACAGGTATGCGTAATCTGAAGAGTTTATAT
>JAVVPW010000229.1:0-2044 GCA_036655575.1 Bilophila sp. | reverse complement strand
GCTCGTGGACACCCTGACCGCTGACGATTTCTACCTTCCCACGCACCAGATTCTTTACGCCTCTTTCCTTGAGCTGTACCGCAAGAACGCGCCCATTGATCTTGTCTCTGTGGCAAACTTCCTGAGGGATCAAAGCGTCCTTGAAAATGTGGGCGGCCCTGCCTATCTGGCAGAACTGGCGCAAACCGTTGTCAGTGGCGCCAATGCCGAATATTACGCCACCATTGTGCGCGACAAGGCCTTGCAACGCTCCCTCATCGGCGCTTGCTCGGACATCATCAGCAATTGTTTTGACCAGTCTCGCGGGGTGGATACCCTGCTTGACGAATCCGAACAGGCTGTCTTTGCCATTTCAGAACGCACCTCTGGTAAAGTCTTCAAGAGTTCCAAAGAACTCATCAACCGCGTTTTTGAAGATCTCACCAAGCGCATGGAGCGCAAGGAGATGGTCACTGGTGTGACCACAGGGTACAATCGGCTGGATCAAATGACTGCCGGGCTGCAACCTTCGGATCTCATCATCGTGGCGGCGCGTCCGTCAATGGGGAAGACCGCCTTTGCCCTCAACATGGCTATGCGCGCTTCAGTGCAAGACAACGTCCCTGTTGCCATCTATTCCCTTGAAATGTCTATGGATCAGCTCATGATGCGGATGCTCTGTGCGTGGGGCAAGGTGGATCTTTCGCATCTGCGGCGCGGCTTTCTGGATTCGGAAGAATGGTACAGGCTCTACAACGCTGCGGATGTGCTGGGGCAAGCCCCCATCTACATTGACGACACCCCGGCGCTTTCGCCTCTGGAGCTACGGGCACGCACGCGGCGCCTCAAGGCAGAATCCGGCGTTGGCATGGTCATGGTGGACTACCTGCAATTGATGCGCGGTTCCAAGCGTACCGATTCCCGCGAACAGGAAATATCCGAGATTTCCCGGTCACTCAAGGCGCTGGCAAAAGAAATGCAAATCCCGGTTGTGGCGCTGTCTCAGCTCAACCGCAAACTTGAAGAGCGCACGGACAAACGCCCCCTGCTCTCCGACCTCCGCGAATCTGGCGCTATTGAACAAGACGCCGACGTGATTATGTTTATCTATCGTGATGAAGTGTACCATAAGCAGGAAGACAACCCCAGCCGTGGAACCGCAGAGATCATCATCGGCAAGCAGCGCAACGGCCCCATCGGCACCGCTTCCCTTGCCTACCTTGGTTCTTTCACCGCCTTTGAAGACCTCGAACCCGGCCTTGCCCCCCAACCTTCAGAAGCGACGAGAGAGTGAGGGTGTCGGCGGCGGCTGACACAGTGCGCCGCCGAACCTTTTCACAACACGCTCAATCTTTCTCTTCAAAAGAGGTACCCTATGAAACCCCTTCGGCCGATTGCGCCTACGTCCATGCCTGATCTGGATGCCGTTGTTGAGCAGTTGAGTGCTTCGGCCTCGCTCGAAGCTGTATTGCACCGCCCGTTGCACGATGCGCCGATGCCATCCCTGGAAAGCCTCATAGAAATCATGTCCCGACTCAAGGCGACGTTGTTTCCCGGCTACTTTGGCGTGTCCAGCGTGCATGTTGAATCCATGCGCTACCACCTGTCTGCGAATCTGGATTCTATCTACCGCAAACTGGCAGAACAGATCCGCCGCGGCGGGTGCTTTGCCTGCGCAAGTTACGCTACCGACTGCATGAGCTGCGAACAGGCCTCTTCCCACCGCGCCATGCAATTCATGCAACGCCTCCCCTACATCCGCAAGATGCTCGCAAGCGATGCCGTTGCAGCGTACGAAGGTGACCCCGCCGCCTCAAGCCCCGGCGAAACCATCTTCTGCTACCCCTCCTTGCTTGCCATGACGCACCAACGCATCGCCCACGAGCTGTACAAGCTCGAAGTGCCTGTCATTCCGCGTATTATTTCAGAAATGGCGCACTCTGCCACGGGCATCGACATCCACCCCGGCGCCACCATCGGCGAGGAATTTTTCATCGACCACGGCACAGGCGTGGTGATCGGTGAAACCGCTGTCATCGGCAAAAGCTGTCGGCTGTATCAGGGC
>JAVVPW010000228.1:0-2098 GCA_036655575.1 Bilophila sp. | reverse complement strand
CTTTTGTGTTTTGGGGCTGTGGAGTGTGTGAAGCTGGTTTCGCTACAAAAAGACAAAGATCGTTTTTTTGCTACCTCAAAACAGTGTTCAACCATGCGCACAACAGTTGCATCAGACGGCACCTCTTGGCTGCTGTACATCGCAACAGGACTTGCCCTGACGGGGATTGTCCTGCTCTTTGTCATGATTGTAGCCTTTGCGGTGCCTGTTTTTTTCAGTGCTGGTGGGAGTCCGTTCTCGTGGGTCTGGATGCCGTCACAAGGGGATTTTGGGATTCTGCCCATGATCTGCGGTTCGCTCCTGCTGTCTCTATCCGCCTTGGGGCTGGCGTGGCCGCTTGCGCTGGGGCTGTGTTGCTGGCTGTACCAGTGGGGCAACACGCCCCTTGCGGTGCCTGTTCGAGGTGTTGTGCAGTTCATGACCGCCATTCCCACGGTGGTCTACGGATTCTCTGCGCTGTTTTTGCTCACCCCGTTGATCCGTGACGGTCTTGCACGCGGGACAGGGCTGTGCTGGCTGACGGCGACCCTTGTTCTTACGTTGCTCATCCTGCCCACGATGGTACTGGTGCTCGAAGCAGGACTACGCCCCAAGCTCGATGCGCTGCATCTGCGAACCGTTGCGCTGGGCTTCACCCGGATGCAGACCTGTGCCTTTCTGGTGTTGCCCGGCGCAAGGAGCACCTTGCTGACCGCCGCTGTCCTTGGCTTTGGGCGCGCCATCGGGGACACGCTGGTGTCGCTCATGCTGGCAGGCAACGCGCCACACGTCCCGCACGCGCTTGATGAAAGCCTGCGGACGCTCACCGCCCACATGGCGCTCGTCACCGCCAATGAGGTGGGTGGAGCCGCCTACGGTTCGTTGTTTGTGGCGGGGATGCTGTTGCTCGTTATCAACGCGGGTGTCAGTCTGGGGTTGCGGCGTCTGGGGCAAGCGTACTCGCAGCAAAAGGGGACAGCATGAAGCGGTTGTTCCCCCGCTTGCTGGGGCTGCTTGGCTGGAGCGCGCTGCTTGTTGTTGTCGGATCAAGCACCGTGCTGGTGCTGTTTCTGCTTGCACGCGGCCTGCCCACGTTGCATCTGACGTTGTTTTTTGGCGACACACCGCCCTTGCGCGCGCTCTTTGGGCTGCAACCTGTCTGGGAAGGTCTCTGGCCTGCCTGTGTCGGAACGGTCAGTCTGGTGGGGGTGACCTTGGCACTCGCGCTGTTTCCCGGTGTGGGCTGTGGGCTGTTTCTTGCTGAAGGCGCGTCCCCGCGTCAACGCCGCTGGATCGGGTGCGCGGCGGACGTGCTGGCGGGAACACCGTCCATTGTCATGGGACTGTTCGGTTTCACGCTGATTCTTTTTTTGCGCCGCACGGTGTGGCCTGACGCCAACACCTCGCTGGCACTAGCCGCAGGGTGTCTGGCCTTGCTGGTGCTTCCCGTGCTCACGGTGACGACTCGTGAGGCGCTCGAATCCCTCCCCTCTGACCTGCGCCTGACAGCGGCTGCGCTGGGACTTTCGCCCTCGCAACGGTTGTGGCATGTCCTGTTGCCGAGCGCGAGTCGGGGCATTCTGGGGGGTGTTATGCTGGCCTTGGGGCGCTCTGCCGAAGACACCGCCGTCATCATGCTCACCGGAGTGGTCGCCAACGCCGGACTCCCCGCCGGACTCGGTGCGAAATTCGAGGCGTTGCCCTTCTACATTTATTATACAGCGGCGCAGTATCAGTCTCAAGACGAGCTGGAACGTGGCTTTGGTGCGGCGCTGCTGTTGCTTTTTCTGTCCAGCCTGTTGCTGCTTGGCGCACGCCTTCTGACGCGCACCTGGCAACGCCGCTGGAACAAGGGGTCGTCTGCATGTCTGTAATCGCCGAAGTTGTGCGTCTGCATGTTGCCTTCAGGCAACAAAGCGTTGTCCACGATGTCACCTTTACCCTGCCTGATACGGGGATCACTGTTCTGGTGGGGCGTTCTGGTTCGGGCAAGACAACGTTGTTGCGCACGTTCAACCGTCTGAATGAAGAATTTCCAGACAGTCGCACCACAGGCACACTCCGGCTGAATCTGGGAAAAGGGCTTCAAGACATCTACGCCCCCACGGCCTTGCCCCTC
>JAVVPW010000227.1:0-2109 GCA_036655575.1 Bilophila sp. | reverse complement strand
TCCATGTTCATAGTCAAGAAGGGTTTGCGCGTTTGCTTCGGCAAGGCTGGGCGCATACGCCACAAGACGCCGCCTATGGCACGCCAGAACTCTCACGAGCGGTAGAAGCTCTTGTCAAGACAGACCCTTGCGGTGTATTTGTGACCGCAGGACACGCCGAAGGTCTGTTTGCCTATGGCACAACCGTACAAGACGCGCTTGAGAGCTTGTTGCGTCACAACCCCAAAGGACAAGGAAACAGCAAATGACGAGCAAAATCGGCATCATCGGTGGAAGTGGTCTTGACAATCTGGACATTTTTCAAAACGCACACGACACCTACAGGGGCACTTGTTGGGG
This sequence comes from Bilophila sp., assembly GCA_036655575.1. GTDB lineage: Bacteria > Desulfobacterota > Desulfovibrionia > Desulfovibrionales > Desulfovibrionaceae > Bilophila. The sequence continues at coordinate 1,770 of JAVVPW010000227.1, read as the reverse complement.
GGAACCCTCTTCGCCTGTGCGTGAGGGGGAGCTTGCGGGTGTGCCTGTTGCCATTCTTGCGCGACACGGACGCAACCACACCATCCCCCCTTCTGCGGTGAATTACCGCGCCAACATTCAGGTGCTCAAGGATCTGGGCTGTACGCATGTCCTAGCGACCAGTGCGGCGGGGTCTTTGCGCGAGGAAATCAAGCGCGGGGATCTGGTGCTTGTGGATCAATTCATTGACTTTACCAAACAGCGCAAGATGACCTTTCACGACACCTTTCCCACCGAACCCATCCACACCGCCATGGCTGATCCTTTTGACGCCACACTCCGGGCAATCCTTATCAAGCACTGCCAACAGCTTGGGTTTTCCTTTCATCCAACCGGAACGGTGGTGACTATTGAAGGCCCGCGTTTCTCTACTCGTGCGGAATCGCGGATGTTTCGCCTCTTTGGTGCAGACATCATCAACATGTCCATTGCCACAGAAGCCGCTCTCGCCAATGAAGCCGCTCTGCCCTATGCGGTCATTGGCATGTCTACAGATTACGACTGCTGGAAGGAAGATGAAGTTCCTGTGAGCTGGGAAGAAATCTCTCGTGTTTTCAAGGCCAATGCGGAAAAAGTGACAGCACTGCTGGTGGATGTTGTGCCGGCTATTGCCGCTGAAAACGTCTGAAAAAGCTCCTTTATTCGTGTGAAAACCACCATTCCGAACCTTGTGGGCTACGGGTGGTGCCGTGGCAAGCTATCATGACACCTTCATTGGTTGCGCTGCGATGACAATAGTGTCGGGCGCGTGCAATGGCGGTGTCTTTGTCAACATTTTCTGCGATCATGCCTGTGATGACGGGCGTTTCTCCGTTATGTGAAACAAAAACAACATCATATGATTCAGTCGCCGCCATGGGTCTGTCTCCTTAAAGGGGTATTGCTTGCAACAGCCTTGGTGTGCGCTGTTGCAAGGACTGCTCCAGAGCATTTTACACTTGAAATGCTCTAACGCCGCACACGGTGCGGTGCGCCACAAAGTGGCGTGGATTCTGGGGAAAACGACGTTTTTCCCCAGAATGCCAACTTTGAAACGTGTAGCGTTTCAAAGTTACTCTGCTCTAGAAAAGCGTCTTTTTCGTCGCTTGTCAAGCTCCTTACAGACATCCCTGTTCCGCCAGCGCCTTTTGCACGAGTTGAGCGGAAGGATCTTCAATACTGATAGGTTGTTGCGGCTCTGGCATGTAGAGATGCGAGACATCCAGAGGGGTTGCCACAGGCTCCACTTCTACAGGTGAACCTATCTTGAATTGCGGATTCCCCAGCTCAAGTTCTTGTGGCAACGCCTCTGTAAGCGAAACAACAGGCACTGCCGCTAACGTCACCTCGCCTGCATCATGAAACAGCTCCCCAAAAAGAGACTGTACTTCTGGAAGAGGAACACTCTGTTGCTCTGCACCATCCGTCACATCCTTCTGTACCACAGGCTCCACAATACTGCTCTCGCCTGATTTTACTACGTCTGTGACGGTGAAGGTGATGTTTTGCTCCGTACCACCTCCTTGATCTGTCACCCAGATAGTAAACGTGTCCGTCTGGTCGCTCGTGACATCTACGCCTTCTTTCAGAGTATAGGTATACTCGCCCGTTTCCTTAGTCACTTGCAACGTGCCATAGGTACCTTCATGCGATGCCGCTGTACTATTGCCTACTTTAATCCAATAAGAAAGGGTATCATAAGGAGTACCGTCTTCCTTCATATCCGCGTCTGTAGCAGTGAGTGTACCTGTA
>JAVVPW010000226.1:0-2115 GCA_036655575.1 Bilophila sp. | reverse complement strand
GGGGGGGAAACACAACGATCTTGACAACGTGGGACGCACAGCCCGCCACCACACCTTTTTTGAAATGCTCGGCAACTTCTCCTTTGGCGATTACTTCAAAGAAGACGCTATCCGCTTTGCCTGGCACTTCATCACCGAGGAACTCAAGCTCCCCAAAGAAAAGCTCTACATCACCGTATATAAAGACGATGATGAAGCGTTTGACCTGTGGGTAAAGATTGCGGGTGTTGCTCCTTCCCGGATCTACCGTCTGGGCGAGAAAGACAACTTCTGGTCAATGGGCGACACAGGCCCTTGCGGCCCGTGCTCGGAAATCCATGTGGATCAAGGGGCAGACATGGCGTGTGGCCCCCATTGTGGCATCGGCACCTGTGACTGTGACCGCTTTCTGGAAATATGGAACCTCGTGTTCATGCAGTACGATCAGCTCCCCTCTGGTGAGCGCATCGCCCTGCCCCGTCCCTCCATCGACACCGGCATGGGACTTGAGCGCATCGCCGCCGTCTGTCAGGGGGTGCGTTCCAACTACGATACCGACCTGTTCCAGACCTTCATCAGCTACATGGCACAACTGGCGGGTGTGGCCTATCACGACAATCACGACACCGACACGGCCTTGCGCGTCATTGCCGATCACAGCCGCGCCATCGCGTTCATGATTGCAGACGGGATTCTGCCCTCCAACGAAGGACGCGGCTATGTGTTGCGGCGGCTCATCCGTCGTGCCTTCCGCTTTGGGCGTCTCATGGGGATGCAACAGCCCTTCCTCTTCAAGACCGCGCAAAAAGTTGTGGATGTGATGGGTGAAGACTACCCTGAGTTGCGCAGCCGAGCTGAGTTCATGGTACGGGTCACCCGCGAGGAGGAAGAACGCTTCTCCTCCACGCTCGACAAGGGGCTTGCCATGCTAGAAGACGAAATGGCCGCCCTTGTCGCTGCTGACAAAACCACCCTGTCCGGCGAAACCGCGTTCAAGCTGTACGATACCTTTGGCTTCCCGCTGGATATTGTCAACGACATCACCGAGAAGCGCGGCATCACCGTGGATGAAGCAGGCTTCAACGAAAGGATGCGCGACCAGAAACAGCGGGCACGGGCGGCATGGAAAGGTTCCGGCGAAAAAGACCTTGCCTCGCGCTTCCAGACTCTGCTTGAAGACGGCCTCAAGACCGAATTTTTCGGCTACGACGCGCTCACCGGCACAGGCCGCGTGGTGGCGTTGCTGGATGCAGACGCGGTGCCTGTGGAGAGCGCGCTCACAAAGGGTGACAAAGGCTACATTGTCACCAGTCGCACTCCGTTTTACGGTGCGTCCGGGGGGCAAGCTGGGGATACAGGTCTGCTCACCGCTCCTGCCGGAACCGCTGAGGTGCTCGACACCATGAAGCCTGCGCCAGACCTCACCGTACACCACATCCTCGTGACTGACGGCACGCTGTTGCCGGATCAGGAAGTGACGCTCACAGTCACCGAATCTGTCCGTCTGGATGCGGCACGCAATCACACCTGCACCCATCTGCTGCACGCGGCTCTGCGGCGGGTGCTAGGCGACCATGTGCGTCAGGCAGGTTCGCTGGTGACACCAGATCGCTTGCGCTTTGACTTCACGCACATCGCGCCCATGACGCCGCAAGAACTCGCCGCTGTTGAGCACGACGTGAACAAGGCCATCCTTGCGGATTACCCGTTGCACACAAAACTCATGGATCAGCAGACCGCCATCAACAAGGGCGCCATGGCGCTGTTTGGCGAGAAATACGGCAGTACCGTGCGGGTCATCAGCATCGGCACCGAAAACCACACAGAATCCATCGAACTTTGCGGCGGGACGCACCTCGCCTCTACAGGGCAGGCAGGGAGTTTTGCGTTGCTCTCAGAAGGTGGGATCGCTGCGGGTGTGCGGCGCATTGAGGCCGCTACAGGGTGGAACAGTCTGAAGCTGGCGCAAGCGCACCGCCTTGAGCTGCACCACCTTGCAGGAGTCTTAAAGACCCAGCCCGGTGGCCTGCTTGCCAAGCTGGAAGCGCTACAAAAAGAAAACCGCACCTTGCGCAAGGAGCTGGAAAAAGCCGCCGCGCAAGCCGCTTCCGAGCAAGGACAAGATCTCCTGTCTGC
>JAVVPW010000225.1:0-2135 GCA_036655575.1 Bilophila sp. | reverse complement strand
AAGCAATCACTTTTGACAGTGATTGCTTTTTGTTTGTCTTTTCCAGCCGTTGAGGCTGTTTTTTAGGCCTTATACACCGTAGCTCCGCCAACGATGGTTTCTTTGACAACGAGATCCTTGAGCTTGACCGCAGGGATCTTGGTTGGGTCCTTGTCGAGGATCACAAAGTCAGCGAGTTTGCCGGGTTCGAGTGAACCAACCTTGTCTTCCATAAAGTGCATCCGTGCGCCATTGATGGTCACGCCACGCAGAGCTTCCATGACGCTGATGCGTTGATCTGGGCCAAGCACATAGCCGGACATGGTGAGCCGATTGACCGCAGAAAACACGTCCATGATCGGACTGATGGGCGTGACCGGGGTGTCGTTGTGCAGCGCAAAGGGGATACCCTTGTCGAGCGCGGCCTTGAGCGGGCTGATGTGCGCGGCGCGTTCAGGCCCAGCGACCATGGTGCGGTGGATGTCTCCCCAGAACCAGGTGTGCGTCACAAAATAGGACGGAACAATGCCGTATTCCGCAATCAACGGCACCTGATCGGGACGGCAGAACTGGCAGTGATTGAGCACATGGCGGTGATCCTTGCGCGGATTGGCCTTGACCGCTGCGATGTAGGCATCAAGCACGTCCTGAATGGCCTGATCGCCGTTGGTGTGCGTTGCGATCTGCCAGTTGTCGTCGTGCAGTTTCTTGACCAGCGCAAACAGTTCGTCACGGTTTTTGAAGACCGGGAAGCCACGGAAATCAGCAGGCTTGCCGGGGAGTTGCTTGAAGTAGGGCTTTGAGAGCCACGCGGTGTAGCCCTGCGGACTGCCATCAGCAAAGAGTTTCGCCGCACCGAGAATGACATGGCCTTTCTTGTCGAGCACAGCGCCAGAACGCTTGTTGCCGTAACTCTTGATGAGTTTCTCGTTGCGCCCCGCAGGCCAGATGACCAGACGGATCTTGAGCGTGCCGTCGTCGCTGGCTTTGAGGAAAAAATCGTCCAGCGTCGGGCTTCCGCCGTTTTGTGCTGTTGTCACGCCAGACATCGCATACGTCATGCTGTCGTGAGCGATAGCGGTCATGTTCTGCTCATCTGTGATGGGCGGGAAGAGGTTGCTGACAGGAAGCATTGCGGAGGGGCCTTCAAGCACGCCGTCAAGTTTGCCGTCCGGGCCACGCCGGAATTTACCGCCCTGCGGCTCGGTCGAAGATTCCGTGATTCCAGCCAGTTTCAGACCCAGCGAGTTGGCAACGCCCAGATGCCCAGAGACGTGGCGGACAAAAATAGGCCGGTCAGTGGAAACCTTGTCAAGATCGGCTCGTGTGGGGTGACGCTGCTCTTTTATGGCGAGATCATTGTAATTGTAGCCGATAAGCCATTCGCCGGGCTTGGTTTTTTCAATCCGGGCACGCAGGCACTCCTGCAAATCGGCGATAGACGTAACAGACCCCAGCGGGGGCACATTCAGATTGATCCAGTTCAGAGCGCGAAAAGCGCCGTTTGGAAAGTGGCTGTGTCCGTCGATGAAGCCGGGCAACAGGGCTTTTCCTTTCAGATCAACGATATTTGCGTCTTTCCCTGCGGCTGCGAGGACTTCTTTTTTCCCGCCCACAGCGAGAATAACGCCGTCTTTCACGGCCACTGCTTCCACAATGTCGTTCTTGGCATTGATGGTAAAGACAGGGCCACCCGTGTAGACAACGGTTTCCGAGGCGGCTTGTGCAAGCTGCGCAAGTTCAGGAACGGACAAGATAGCGGCTGCAATGGCGGAAGTTTTGAGAAATTCTCTACGAATCATGAATGCTCTCCAAGTTCAGGTTACCAAGTTTGAGCGTGATTCTATGGGAATGTCCCGCTCACTGGCGGAATCTGAGTGTAAACGTATGATAAACGGAAGAGCGTGTAAAGAGAGGAAGCCTTTTAGGAAGGAGTAGCAATATAGGATACCAGCAAAAACAGACCGAAAAATCCCCTGTTCGCGTGTTTTCTACCGTGAAAAACTGTGTTTTGTGAAAAAAAGGGTGTGACGCTTTTTTTTGGAGTGCGCCGTAAAAAAGGAAAAGCCCGCTGCAACGAGAGGCAGGCTCTACGGCACAAGCGCGACTGTCACGCTTGCGCCAGCAGAGCCGATTCAACGTTACTCTGCTCTAGA
>JAVVPW010000224.1:0-2159 GCA_036655575.1 Bilophila sp. | reverse complement strand
CTTCTTTTTTGGCATCAGCATCATGATTTCTGTGGGCGGCACGGTGCGCAGTGCCCGCTATGTGGGCGAAGGCAATCTTGTTGCGGCGTCTGCCATGTTCAGCAAGTCCATGATCGCGCAAGCTGTCATCGGAACACTGTTTGCCATTGCTTCGCTGATCTTTTGTGATCCCCTCCTGCGGATGCTGGGGGCGGAAGGGGCGCTGCTTGAACCTGCGCGGGTCTATCTGCAAACGCTCATGTGGTTTGGCCCGATCATTCCTTGTGCCTACGGCCTGTCGCAATTTGCGCGGGTGGATCAGCATCCCACACTGGCCTCGTTCGGACTGGCACTCAGTGCGGGCATGAACGTGATTCTGGATTATTTTTTCATCGCGGTCTGGGATATGGGTGTTTTTGGGGCGGCACTGGCAACAGAACTGGGCTACGCCTGCACCATGCTGCTTTTCATCGGACATTTCCTGTCCCGTCGGGCAGGACTGCGGTTTTTTGTGCCGCGTAACGGGTGGAAAGAGCTGGTGGCCTCCAGCCTCAACGGCGGAGCTGAATGTATCAACGAGTTGTCGGTGGGAACCGTGATTTTGCTGTTCAACCACACGATGATCGCCCGTTTTGGAGCGGAAGGGGTGGCGGCCTTCACCATCATCAACTACACCACATGGTTTGGCCTGACCCTCGCCTATGGCCTCAGCGACACCCTCGCCCCGCTTGTCAGCGCAAACCACGGTGCCGGACGCCACGACCGCACGCACGCCTTTCTGGTGATCGCCCTTGTTACCCTGTTTGGTCTGGGACTTGGCATGTTTGCGCTGTTCACGGCGTTGCCGAATCAGATCATTGAGCTGTTCTTGCCGGGAGATGTGGGCGTGGCACGCATCGCCAGTGCCTTCATTGCCGACTACCGCTGGTGCTTTCTGCTGAGTGGCGTCAACATGGGGCTGGTCTGCTACTTCACAGGCCTGCACCTTGTCCGTCAGGCCATGAGCACCGCGCTGTTGCGCAGTCTGATCCTGCCGGCACTCCTCCTGCTGCTCCTCCCCCTGTGGTGGGGAGAACACGGCATCTACTGGGCTATCCCTCTCACCGAACTCGTGACACTCTGCTTTGCCGCGCTGCTCTTCTGGACGTGTTCAGGGTGCCGCAAAAAAGCGTAAGGTGTTCTCGCCGCACCGTGTCCAGAAGGTGGCGAGATCTTCGTTGCGGGCGGCGGCAACAGCGGCGGCGGTGAAGGCCACCAGCGCGGGTTCGTTGGTTTTGCCGCGCCACGGAAGCGGGGTCAAGTACGGGCAATCGGTTTCAACAAGCAGACGGTCTGCGGGGATGCGGACAAGAACGTCTCGCAATTCCTGACTGGAAGGGTACGTCACGGGGCCGGGGATAGAGACATACCAGCCGTTTGCGAGGATGCGATCCAGATGCGCCACCGCGTCCCCGCTGAAACAGTGCCACAGCAACGGGTGTCCGGCGAAGTGCTCAGATTCAAGAATCCGCAAGGTCTCTGCTGCCGCGTCACGCGAATGGATGACAACAGGGCGTTTTGTTTCTCGCGCCAAGGCAAGCTGCACCCGAAACGCGGCTTCTTGTACCGCAAAGGGGCAATCCTTCCAGTACAGATCCAGTCCGATTTCTCCCACCGCCCGCAGGCGGGTGTCTTCTAAAAAAGCTGTGCGCATGGCGTCCACAACGGCGGGGGTGCATTCGGTAGCGTCACAAGGATGAATCCCTAGCAAAAAGAACACCCACGGGTACGCCGCAAGCGCGTCCTTGAAGGCGTGATATGCAGCAGGCCCCAGAAAGACTTGCCCGATGTGCGCTACGCCAGCTCGTTGCGCCCGCTCTAGCACCCCGGACAGATCTTCAATCAGCCCTTTAGAATCCAGATGCGCGTGGGAATCCGCCCCGGTACATGGCAACCCCAGTGTCTCAGGCAACGGACGCGGGCCGTCCTTTTTCTTACTCATATAAACCACCCTCACACCCCGAACAACCGGGGGAAACAGGGAACGCATTCCCCTTGTTTTCTTCTCAATCAGGCACCACACACAACTTGTAGAACCAACCCCGTCTGTGCTAGATTCCGCTTAGAGCAGATTATTTTTGAAACGCTGGACGTTTCAAAAATTCATTTTGCCGAAAAACGTCGTTTTCGGCAAAATCCAC
>JAVVPW010000223.1:386-2179 GCA_036655575.1 Bilophila sp. | reverse complement strand
CCATGTCTCAGGCTTCCACTTGGTGGTATACGACGTTGTGGTGTCGCCGTTGCGGGTGGTTGCGATCAGGCGATCATAAAAATACTGCAATTTGTCTGTTGTCCAGACCGCCTCATGCACCCTGGCAAGGATGCGCCCCATTGTCGAACACAGCGCGGTCACTGGAACTTTCAGCGTGTCGCAGATGAAATCAATGGATTCCACTGTCTCGGAATGATGGAGAGAATAGGCAACGAGCGTGCGCGCCAGCGGCCCCACTTCCATCATATTGCCCCGCCAGCGGGGTGTCTTGATCCACGAATAGGGCGCTGTTTCGTCCAGCCGTTTGATGTCTGTGCGCGAGCCACCTGTGCCAGCCCCAAGCACGAAATGCGGGATGGTTTCGCCCTCATACGGGTGGAGAGAGGTGGAGCCGCCGGTGTATTCATACCACGAACGCCCCACTTCCTCGCGGATCTCTTTTTCGTCAGCGAGGTTTACAGGCAACACCTCGTTGAAGTTGCCGTTGATGATGGCACCGCGTGGCATGAGCAGACTTTTTTCGGTGTAATCGTTGGCAATGTCGGGAAAACCGCCGTAGGCCAGCAGAGATTGATTGGAAAGCCCTGTGCCAAGCTGCAACCATTCAGGATAGAACGTTGCCAGCGCCAGCGCATCCGGCAACAGCACCTGTTTTGCAAAGGCCTGACACTTGGTGATGATCGACTGCACCAGCGTGAGGCGTTCCAGATTGATGACATCAGCCCCGCCCTTGGCGTCCAGATTGAGTGCCAGCGGTACGCCGCCCACAAGCCAGTTCGGGTGCGGGTTCTTGCCCCCGAAGACCGTGTGGATCTTGACGATTTCCTTCTGAAAATCCAGCGCCTCAATGTAGTGCGCCACCAGCATGAGGTTGGCTTCAGGCGGCAATTTGTAGCCGGGATGCCCCCAGTAGCCGTTTTTGAAGATGCCAAGGTGCCCGGATTCGGCAAGGTGTACCAGCTTGTCCCGAATCGCAGCAAAATACCCCGGCGAAGCATTGGGCCACGGCGAAAGACGCTGGGCAAGGTGCGAGGCAGCAACGGGGTCACCTTTGGCAGCGGAGAGCACGTCGATCCAGTCCAGCCCGCCAAGCTGATAGAAATGCACCAGATGGTCGTGAAACCACAGGGCAAGCTGCATCATGTTGCGGATGGTGTTGGCGTTTTCGGGGATGTCGATGTTGAGCGCGTTTTCCACAGCCTGCACCGAGGCCAGCGCGTGCGTGCCGGTACACACCCCACAAATGCGCTCTGCAAACGCCCAGACATCACGAGGATCTCGGTTTTTGACGATGGTTTCAAGGCCGCGAAACATGGTACCGCAAGAAACGGCGTTGGTGATGACATTGTCGTCGTTGATGTTGACCTCGCACCGGAGGTGTCCTTCAATGCGCGTCACCGGATCGACCACAATGCGGCGTCCCGCGTCGTTCACGGTGTAGCCCTGCGTGCTGTATTCGTAGGTCATGATTCCTTCCTTTCACTCTTTTGCCGGAGAAGTTCTTCTTTGGCCTGTTTTTCCGCCGCCGCTGCCACCGTGTCTTCATGACGGCGCTTCAAGTGGACGCCTGTGCTGATGACAGCGTGCGCTGCGGCTACCGTAGCGATGCCACCAAGCACGACCCCGCCGACTGTTTCCGCTGTGGTGTCTGTGCCGTAGGGGGAAATGTTGGTGACGCGATCGTAAAACGAGCCGTGATCCCAGAAGCCCTGTTCCGAGCATCCAAGGCAACCGTGCCCGGACTGGATGGGGTAGGAAACGCCGTCGTTCCA
>JAVVPW010000223.1:0-376 GCA_036655575.1 Bilophila sp. | reverse complement strand
GCGCGTTGTCGGGCAGGCATTGTAGGTTGTAGGGCCTTTGCACCCCATCTTGTAGAGACAATAGCCAAGGCTTGCGGCGGGATCGTCCCATGATTCCACAAACTGTCCGGCGTCAAAGTGGGCGCGGCGGACGCACTGGTCGTGTACGCGCTTGCCGTAGAAGACTTCGGGGCGGCCTTGTCCGTCGAGTGCCGGGAGGCGGTTGTAGGTCAGAATATAGGCGAGAACATTGCTCATGACTTCAGGGATGGGCGGACAGCCGGGAATCTTGATGACGGGTTTGTCGTGGATGAGCTTGTGTACGGGGGTGGCGTCTGTAGGATTGGGGTAGGCCGCCTGTACACAGCCCCACGAAGCGCAGTTGCCCCAGGCTATG
>JAVVPW010000222.1:0-2260 GCA_036655575.1 Bilophila sp. | reverse complement strand
GGCAGAAGGGGCGCAGTTCCTCAAAGACTGGGGCAAGTGCTGGACGAGTCGCTTCAAGGTCTGCGAAAAAAGCGTATTTCCAGCGTTCAGCGCGGAGCGGTCGAGATTCCAGTTTGCGCAGATTGACCCCGGCACGAGCCAATAGATCGAGAATCTGAGCCAGCGATCCGGGATTGTTGGACAGCGAAAAAAGCACCGATGTCAGGTTTGCGGTCGCTGTTTCCACTGGTGCGGCACCTATGACCACAAAGCGCGTCTGATTGTCCGCCTCATCCTCAAGATTGTACGCAACAATCGGCAAGGAAAGCAGTGCGGACAGGCTACTGTGTCCGATGGCTGCGGTGTGCGGCTCTACAAGACACCGCCTTGCCGCCGCAGCCGTGGACGCCATCGACACCAGCGCGGCGTGCGGTGCGTGTTGCCAAAGCCAACGCTGACACTGCGCCAACGCTTGCGGATGGGAATAGATCGTGCGCACGGAATCAAGCGTTGTTTCTATCGACAACAAGCAGTGCTGAATGCGACTGAGAAACTCAGACTGAATGAACACCTTGTATTCCATGAACAAATCAAAACACTGCCCCACCGTGCCGTGCAGCGCGTTTTCCAGCGGCACCACCCCAAGCGCACATTGTCCCTCGGCAACAGCAGAAAAAACCTCCCGAAAATCCTTGCACGGCTGATACGTCATCTGCTGCCCAAAAAAGCCCGCCGCCGCAAAATACGAATGCGTTCCTTCAGGCCCAAGGTACGCGACTCCGAGCGGACGTTGCAGGGTGCGCGAGGAAGAAAAAATTTCCCTCCAGATCGACTGGATGTGCGTCGTCGGCAATGGCCCCGGATTCTCACGAGCAAGGCGTTCAAGAATCTCATGCTCACGCTGTGGACGAAACACTGGCCCAGAATTCTCCGCCTTGAGCCGCCCAACTTGCAGGCTCAAGGCCGCACGGCGGTTCAGCAACGCCAGCAGTTCCCGATCCACCGCGTCAATCCCCTGCCGCAGATCCGCAAGCCCCGCCGTTGGTGCGGCTTTTGAAGTCGCCATCGGCGTCTGTTCGCTGTTCATCTTCATATCTCGCGGATGTTTTCCTGCACGCGCATCCCAAAATGCCGTCCAGCTTGATCCATATGACACAGGATTGCGTCTCCGGGCTTCAATGCCACCACGCTGACCGGGACACCATCGGAACGAACCAGCCGGATGGTTTCAGCATTCTGCAAAAAAATCGACCCGGTGCGCATCCCGTCTGGCGTGTCCGCTTCGGCGGTGATCAGCACCATGGGGCGCACTTCTGTCTTGATGCGACCGACTGTTGCGAGTGTCGCACTCCCGTCCTGACGCACAATGAGCACGGCATCCCCAGACTGCAACTCGCTGATATAACATGTCTTATCCCTAGGTTGCACCGCATAGGCATGAACCCCACCCGCGTTGATCCGAAAAGGCCGGGACGCCACATACTCGTTGTGCTCGGTTTCCGCGTGTACCAGAAACGTGAACGCGCTGGAATTGCCCACCAGCATACCTTGCCCGCGCTCAAACAGCGAAAGCGTGTCCACGCACACCCGGTGCCCCAGCCCCACCGTGCGCACCTCTGTGATCGTGGCGGGAACAAGTTCCATCTTCCCTTGCAAAACCTTCAGCTCCGCGACAATCTCCTTGAGCGCTGGCAAGCCCTCAGAAACCACCACCAGCACCGGAACGCCACATTCCAAAATCCCCGCAGCCAGACGCGCTTCAGCCACCGAGGCCACTTCCACCGCCAGCTCTCCCGCCTTGTTCCTGCTTTCCGAACCCGCTTCACCCTCAGCACCAGCAGAAACATCGGCAGAAGCACCCGCAAAAACCGTGGGCGTTCGAGACGAGAGTTGCGCAAGCAGATTCTCAACCGGGATCACTTCAAAGCCTCGCGCCAGCACCAGCGTTTCTCCAGCTACGATCCGTGCGGCAATGCGCTCTTCAGCAGCCTTGGTATCGAGCACCCCAGACGGCATCTCGCTTTCCGCCCGCACCACACACCGCGCCAGCGCCCGCACACCCTGTACCTGCGCGGCGTCCGTGATGATGCCGTCCACGCCGGATTCCAGAGCCAACGTCACGTCTTCCTTGAAGAAAGGAACACTCTTAAAAAACACTTGCACCACAATACCCCCTTTTATACCAACCCTTCAGCCCCCCCACTCCTACCAGCCGCACCCGCTCCCGCCCGTCCGTCGCGGCGGGTCACGGGGCGGCGCGCCCCGTGCCGGGGCGGGGCAG
>JAVVPW010000221.1:0-2307 GCA_036655575.1 Bilophila sp. | reverse complement strand
TTCCCCCCCACACACACGCTACAGATACGGATTCGCGTTCATCAGGTACTGTTTGATGTAGTCCGCAACGCCGTCTTCCAGAGAATGGAAGGGAACATCGCACCCAAGGCGTTCCAGCCACGACATTTCCGCTTCGGTGAAATATTGATAGCGTCCCCGAAGTTCGGCAGGCATCTCTATGTAGTTGATGTCCGGCACCTTGTTCATAGCCGCATAGACAGCGTTGGCGAGGTCGTTCCATGTCCGCGCCTTGCCAGAACCGATGTTCAAAACGCCATTGACTTCAGGATGTTCCAGCAACCAGTACATCACATTGACACAATCCTTGACGTACACAAAATCGCGCATCTGTCCGCCGTCGGGATACTGCGGGCGGTCGGACTTGAACAGGCGCAACGATCCGGTTTCCTGAAGCTCGGTGAAGGCTTTGCAGGCCACACTCTTCATCTCGCCCTTATGGTACTCGTTCGGACCGTAGACATTGAAGAATTTCACACAGGCGATTTGATTGAGCAGACTTTCCCGGTGCGCCCAGAGATCGAACAGGTGTTTTGAGTAGCCGTACATGTTCAGCGGACGCAGGGCAAAGGTGGTCAGCAGGCTGTCTGAAAAACCGTGCGAACCGTCGCCGTAGGTGGCGGCACTGCTGGCGTTGATGAGCCGTGCCCCCTGTTCGAGCGCGTACCGACACACCATCTGTGTGTAATGCAGGTTGTTTTCCATGAGGAAATCAGCGTTGCGCTCTGTAGTGGAGGAACACGCGCCCAGATGGAAAATCGCTTCCACGTTCTGCGGGCCGTGCCCTTCCAGCAACAGACGCCGAAATTCGTCCCGGTGGATGTAGTCCCGATAGCGGCGGTTGACGAGGTTGCGCCATTTGTCGCTGGAAGCCAGATTGTCTACCACCAGAATATCGTCAATACCAGCCTCATTGAGCCGCCAGATCATGGCGCTCCCAATAAATCCCGCGCCACCTGTCACGATGTACATGCTGTGTCTCCGTTTTTTAAACTGCTCACCACCATGGGTCTTTCAGTCTACGCTACAACGCGGCGTCCAGCAACAGGTTGTCCCGGTGGACGACTTCGGGATAGTGCGCGTCGCCAAGAATAGCAGCGACTTCGTGACGCTTCAAACCCTTGATACGCAACAAGTCTGCGGCATCGTAATTGGAAAGTCCAACCGCGATGTTTTCACGGCGAGGGCAACCCTCTGGCGAAGTGGGACTGTACACCAGTTGCACCAGCGCCCCGACCTCAAAACTGCCTTCAACCCGCACAATCCCACCGGGCAAGAGACTTTTGCCGTGATGGCGCAACGCCTCTGCCGCGCCCGCATCCAAAAGCAAGGTGCCCTGCGGTTCCGCCTGATACGCAAGCCAGTATTTACGCCGGGATACCGCGTGATCTTCAGAACGCACCCACGTCCCAAGCGCTTCGCCGTCAAACAGCCGCGTGATGACATCCGGGGTACGCCCCGGAAGAATGCACGTCGGGACGCCGAGTTGCGCGGCGCGCTGGGTAGCCAGAAGTTTCGAGTACATGCCGCCCGTGCCGCCCGTGCTGGTGGTGGCACGCCCCCCGCACAAGCCTTCCAGATCCAGCGTCCGAACCCGTTCGATGCAAGGCATGATCCGAGCTTCCGGGTGGGTCGCGGGGTTGGCGTCAAGCACACCACCGATCGAGGTCAGATTGACAAACAGATCCGCCTCCACAGAATTGAGGAGCAGACTCGCAAGGTTGTCGTTGTCACTGAACTTGAGTTCGTTGACGGACACGGTGTCGTTTTCGTTGACCACCGGGATCACACCGCAATCGAGAAGTGTACTGAACGTGTTGCGGACATTGAGGAATCTTGTGCGATCCTTGAGATCGTCGCGTGTCAGCAGGACTTGCGCACACAGCACCCCGCGCTCTGAAAACGCGCTGTCGTACAGGTGCATGAGCCGCCCCTGACCGATGGCTGCCGCCGCCTGCTTGCCACTCAGCCCCGTAGGTGGCGTCCCGCCCATGCTTTGCAGCGCGGTACGCCCGGCAGCGACTGCACCAGAAGAGACCAGCACCACCCGGCACCCGCGTTCTCTGAGGTTTGCAAGCTGCTGCACCAGATTTTCCAGTATCTCGGTCTGAAGCACCCCGCCAGAACTCAACACCGCCGTGCCAACCTTCACCACCACGCACCGCGCTTCACGCAGCACTGTCGCCTGTTCGTCCTGCCAACGCATCACTCTCACTCCACACGCTTCACGCAACCATCACCCACAGACAGCAAAAGACTCTAGAGCATTTTGCTTTTGAAACACTCCGT
>JAVVPW010000220.1:0-2322 GCA_036655575.1 Bilophila sp. | reverse complement strand
AGGGTGCGGTCGTCCGGGGGGGCGGCGTGTTCGGTGGAGGCGGCTACCCCCATGAACGCAAGGATAGACGCTGCGGCCTTGCGTCCGTCGCCCACCGCGTTGATGAGGGAGGACGCGCCGCGCTGGGCATCGCCACCCACAAACACGTTGGAAAGCGTTGTGTCGCTGCGCTGCTCTTTGTGGCAACGCACCGTGCTTGCCAGCGTACCCACCTCTTGCCCGATGCACACGATGAGCGTGTCGGCGGGCAAGGTCTGGAACATCCCTTCCTTTTTCACCGGGCGCGGGCGTCCGCCGTGGGGATCGTCTTCAAGCTGCATACAGCACCCGCGCAACCCCACAACCTTGCCGTCTTGTTGCAGCACAGCGTCCGGGGCGCAGAGTTCGACAAGTTTGACGCCTTCTGCCAGCGCGTCTTGCATTTCTTCGAGCGCGGCGGGCATTTCCTTGCGGGTGCGGCGGTAGACGATGGTGACTTCACCTGCTTCCATACGGCGTTGCTGATGCAGTCGTCTGACGGTTCGAGCCGTGTCCACAGCAGCGTTGCCCGCGCCGATGACAAGCACCCTGGTGCCGATGGGAGCGGTTCCGGTACGCCGCACGGTCGAAAGAAAGCGCAACTGGTCGATGACACCGGCGGCGGTTTCGCCGGGAATGCCAAGGGGCAGGCTTTTTGGTGCGCCTGTCGCCACATACACGGCGTCGCTAGTCGCACACAGCGCCTCAAACTGCGTGGCGTTCACGGTCACGCCCGTGTGCAGCGTGACTCCCAGATCCAGAATGGCCTGAATGTCGCTTGCAAGACTCGCGTTGTCGAGTCGAAACGCGGGGATAGCGTCGCTTGCCATGCCACCGGGAAACGGTTTGGCTTCATAGAGCGTGACAGCCACGCCTTGCAGTGCGAGGAAGTGCGCGCAGGACAGCCCGCTAGGGCCAGCGCCGATGATGGCGACTTTTTTGCCGCAAGCGGGGGCGGGAAGGGGCGCTTGTCCGCCTGTTGCGGTGTGGTGCTGGGCAATGAAGCGCTTGATCTCGCGGATCAGAAGGGGCTTGTCGTAGTTGAGGCGGGTGCAGCGGGACTGACACGGGTGGTCACAGACCATGCCTTGAGTCCGCGCAAAGGGATTGGTGGCAAGGATGATCTGCCACGCCAGCGCAAAATCGCCGCGTGCCGTGGCTTCAAGGTAGCGGGGAATGTCTTGTCCGGTCGGGCAGGAGGCCATGCACGGCGCTGTAGCGCAGTCAAAACGCGGCAAGGGGCGGTCGATCTTGATGTCCTTGAAGGGGAAGGCGTCCTTGTGGTAGCGGCTGTGTGTGGCGATCAGGTCAGCGGCGTAGGTCACAAGGTTGGCAAAGCCGGGGTTGGTGGTCTGAGGTGCCTTGGCGGCGGCGAGTTCGTCGAGGGTGTGGGCGTTGGCGCGGGTGGCGGCGTGGCGGATGGCGTCGAGATACTGGCGGAGTCGTGCGTACCCGCCGGGCTTCAGGAGATCTGAGCACACGGTGAGAGGCCGCAAGCCACAAGCCAGCACGTCCGCAACATTGAACGCATCCACCCCAGCGGAAAAGGAGATGTCGAGCGTGCCGTCAAACTCCTGCTGCAAGCGTTCGGCAAGGTGGATGCTGACAGGATGCAAGGCTCGACCGCTCATGTACACCATGCGCTCGTGCTGGGGCAGGTTTTGCTGGGTATTGAGGGTCTCAAGCGTGTTGGTCAGCTTCAAACTGAACGACACACCGGCTTTTTGGGCGGCGTCGCGCAGGTTCTTGATGAGCGTCACACCTTCTGCATACTTCAGGTCGTGCGCAAACGCTGCATCAGGGACAACGGTGTCAAAGCCAAGATGGGTGTTCAGGATGTATCGCAGACGTTTTGCACCGAGCAAGGTGGGGTTGAGCTTGATTGTGGTATGGTAGTGGCGTTCTGTGATAAAGTATCGACCGATGCTTTCCACTTCCTCCGGCGGACAGCCGTGCATGGTGGAGACGGTCAGATTGTCAGACAGTCGTCCCGGAATCGCCAGATCAAGAATACGGGGATAGAGCGGGGCAAGTTCGCGCTTGAGCTGTTCCACATCTGCCGCACAGTCTTCCATGCGGTCAAAGAAGCGTTGCACAGACGGGCTACGGATGCCTTCCAGATTGTACCCCGCACTCATGTTGAAGCAAAACCCCGGTGCAGCCTCCGGCAGGCTTTCGTCTGTCATTTTCAGCAGATCGCGCAGCACATAGATGAGCACAAACGCTTTCAGATACTCGTTAAAGGACTGATCGAGCTTGAGTTCTTGCGACCACTCGCAGTTGTAGCCTTCGTCTGTCATGTCG
>JAVVPW010000219.1:0-2328 GCA_036655575.1 Bilophila sp. | reverse complement strand
GTCAGCAGAGCATTTTCATCCTGAAAAAGCTCTCATCGGGAGATACGACCATGTCACGTTTATTGCGACCAGCACTGCTCTTGTGTGCGGTTGTTGGTGCGTCCCTTATCGGCGGATGCACCAGCTACCGGACATCCGAGCAGCCCCCGGACATGGACAGCACGGCTGTGGAGTATTCCGGTTCCGGGCTAGGTGTTGTCAAATCCGAGAATGTCGATTCGGGTTTTTTTGTTCCAGACGGGCGAGGCCGGATGCTCTGGAATCAAGGCAGTCCGCGTCAGGCGCCCAATCCTGCTACAGCAGAAGCGCAAGAATTACGCCTCAAAGTCCGCGAACTGGCAGCGCAACTGCTTGAAACACGCACCAACGAAGGACTGGCAGGTCTGGTGGCGCTCCCGACATCCTTTGTCAATCTCAACAATTTTGCAGAAACGACCCCTTTCGGACGCTACATCTCTGAAGCCATGTTTTACGAATTTAACCAGCGCGGGGTTTCTGTGCGGGAATACCGCCTTGACGGCTCCATTCGGATGCTTGAAGGGAGCGGTGAATTTGCTCTGACCCGCAATCTGCCATCACTCGCAACAACGCAGACGTGGGGCGCTGTGCTTGTGGGAACGTATCTTCGTGAACAGAATGGGTTGTTTGTCAACGCACGTCTGGTACGACCGTCTGATGGCATGGTCTTGCGCACAGCGCAGCTTGTCCTTGGTACCAACGCCATGCTGAGTCGCATGACAGCTCCACCTCCACGACCACCGCTCAGTAGCGGGACATTGCGGATTGTTCCGCCAAGTGGGCCGTCAGAAGGGCGCGTTGTCATGCCACGAAGCGCACCAAAGCGGAGTTACAAGCGACCTTCATCACGAAAAGCGCCTGTTCGGGCAGCACCGCAATCAAAGGTCAGTCCAGCGCAAGCGTCTCCCCATCCCGCACAAGCCCCAGCGCAAGCACGTCCGGCGCAACCGGGTTCTCTGGACAGCTCTACGCCCAATCCCGGCGAGATCGCGCCTCCTTCGCCGTTTGTACCGACAGAAGGGACACCCATGCCGGGGCCTGCAAAAAACAGTTGAGAGCCTTTCGTGAATCCGTCTGGCAGTGGAGGTTGGTATATGTACAAACAAGGAGCACTGGCGCTGTGTGTCGCCTGTTGTATCTGGATAGCGGGTTGCACCAGCATTGCGGTTATTCCTGAATCAGGAGAGACGATCACCAACTGGTCGCTTGCCCGTGACTATCAGGCACAAGGACGGTATGAGCTGGCGCGACAACATTTTTTGCTGGCTCTGGCGTCGTCGCGGACAACAGATTCGCAAACAACGTTGCAACGCGAAATGGATGCTCTTGATCGCATGATACAAGCGATGCGGTAGGCTATAACAGAGGGTTGCCTCCGGCGGGTCAGGGCTCTGCCCCGACACCCTGCAAGGGGCGAGCCGCCCCTTGACCCGGCGTGTTTTGGGTTTATTCCCTGCGCAAGGGGTTGCTTTGGGAGAATAGGATGTTTTTGGAAGACGATTCCTGCATACCGTGGGAAGGCGTTTCGGCATGAAGCCCGACTGGAACAAGACTGTTCTGGATGAAGAGGCTTCAGGAGATTTTTATGCGTCGGATACTGATATTCATGGTGCTCATCATTGCCTGTCTGTTGCCTCTCACGGCAGCCGCACGCGGGACTGTGCCCGATGCCGCCGATCAGATGGCCACACAAATGGATCAACAGATCATGCGCCGTGTGGGCACTTATCCCGGAGGCAGAGCCAACGTCACCATTGCAACCACGGTTCCTGTCTTCCTTGGCGATCTGGATCAGAGTAGCCCGCTTGCCAGACAGATGGCTGAAGAAGTGACGCGCTGGTTTGTCACCGCTGGCTACAGAGTGGATGAGCTACGCAAGGGGCGAGACATCACCATGGAACCGCGTACCGGAGAAATGATCCTCACCCGCCAGCTTTCCCGGCTGGAATCCACGCAAGTACACACCGTTGCCATCCTTGCCGGAACCTACACCATCACGCGAGACAACGTGCGCTTCAATCTGCGCTTGCTCCACACCCCGTCCAATCAGGTGCTGGCTATGGCAACCGGCTCAGTTCCTGTGACCGAAGAAGTGTTCCCCCTCCTCGCCGATCGCGGCAACCGTTCCCCCATGCCCAGCGTCTTCACCCGTCTCCCGTAAACATCTTTCGCCTCCCCCCCCTAAAAACACAAAAGTCTTGGGAAGAGATGGGGGGCGAGTAGAAAAAAAACCGCAAGGTTTCTGTACCCGCCTCACCCTAAAAACACAAAAGTCTTGGGAAAGGATGGGGGTGTGGGGGAAGGGAGAAC
>JAVVPW010000218.1:0-2437 GCA_036655575.1 Bilophila sp. | reverse complement strand
GCCTTCATGCTCACAGAAGACAACGTCATCAAGCCGCACAACCTGTCTTTCTCACCACGCAACCTGAGCCCCAGCGCACAAAACCCCGCGAGCAGCCCGGAAAACGTTTCGGCAACAAGCGCGCCCTGCTCTCCCCAAGGCACGCACGCCTCTGGCCTCCCCGCACCACGGCACCATGCGCCAGAAAAGACCCCGGAACAGGGTGCGGCCTCCCCACCCGCGCAAAGCTCCCCAAATTCCCAAAGCTCCCCACAGGCCAAGTGCTCCGACCCGCCTGAGCTGAAAGCCCCCACCGACCTTGCCGTACCTGCTGCGCGACCGATCACCTTTTCAGCGCTGCACACCGACCAAGCCGAAAAAGAACGCCAGCTTATCCTTGAGGTACTGGCGCTCTGCCGCTATAACTGCACAAAAACAGCCGCGCGTCTGGGAATCCACCGCACGACTCTGTACACCAAGATGGCCACGCTGGGGATCAACATTCTTGAGGTGCGCAGTCCGGCGTGAACGTGTTTGGCGACAGCATGTCTGCAATCAACAACAAAGTGTCTGAAAGTCCCTACACAGTGCAGTGATTTTCAGACACTCTCAGCTGTCCGCGACCGCCGCCGCAACGCACCAGCGTCCCCGCCTGTGCCCCTTCAGAACATGCCATCTCACTTGTTTCTCTCTTGTTCTTCCTAGGAACGCCAGAAACCAGCACAAATGTTCTGTTTGGGCACATTTTTTGCTTAGTATACTCTGCGACATTTCCCCACATCCCTCGCGCTGGCTCGGCACAACCATCTCCCGTGGCTGTACCGGGTCAGCCGTTTGTACCAAACCAACGGTGTTGCCGCGAGCAGTTGACCTTTGGCAAGACTTCGGACTATATTTTTCCGTCTAGAACATTTGAGCCTTTTCAATCTGAACATGCTCTCGGTTTATTGCACAAGGAATCCATATGCCTACCATTAAAGCAAAATATCTCGGCGATTTACGGGTCGAATGTACCCATGTAGCCAGTGGAACCACCCTCATCAGCGATGCGCCGGTGGACAACAACGGCAAGGGCGAATCCTTTTCCCCCACCGATCTCTGTGCGAGCGCGCTGGCGGCCTGTGCCATGACCATCATCGGCATCTACGGCAAAACCCACGCTGTGGACGTGACCGGCACTGAAATCGACGTCAACAAGACCATGAGCAGTGATCCGCGCCGCATCGCCAAGCTCGAAGTCATCTTCACCATGCCCGACCGTGACTACAGCCCCAAGCAGAAAACCATGATCGAGCGAGCCGCGCACACCTGCCCTGTGTTCCTGAGTCTGCACCCTGATGTGGAACAGGTTCTGACCTTCCACTGGAAAAAATAACGTTTTCCCCAGAATCCACGCCGCTTCGCGGCGGCTGCCGCGCTTGCGTCAGCAGAGCCTTTTCAGCGTGAAAAGGCTCTAGCCCCCATACAAATACCCTCCTGCCGCCTTGTGCCTTGTACGCGCTGCGGACAACAAGGAAGGCTCTGCGGAAAAAGATACCCATCTTTCCGCAGAGCCTTCTTTGTTGCTTCTGATCCTGTTACTTCCGAAAAAGCGCCAATTCCGATTGCACCAGCTTGCTGGCAATCCGCTTGTTATCGATCTGATACGTACCGGAATCAATGCGTTCTTTGATCTTGTTGACCTTTTCCTGACGGACATCGGGCGTGTTCAGGGCTGCCCGAAAGGCTTCCGTCCGCAACAGTGCATCGTGAGAAACACTGACCCTGTCTCCGAGCGCAGCTGCGGAGGCTGGCATAGGGGCAGTCTTGGCCGCACCGGGATCTTGCGTTCGGTGCGTTTCACTGCGCCCGAGCTGCGATCTGTAGGTGTCCAGATTGATGTTTTTGATTTCCATACCTAAACCTCCCCGGAGGAGTGCCATTACAACATGGTCTCGTCTACCTTGGCAAGGGTAAGTGCCCACGCACGTTCGAGGACATCCACCCGAAAAGGTGGTGACACCTCTTCCATGCCCTTGGGCGTCTTGCGAAGAATGACCATTTCAAGGCTACCCGGCGGATACTGAAACACCAGTGAATCACCGAATTCCTGAATCAGTTCGTCATGAACTTCCTGTACCATCGGGGTATCGCTTCCGGTGAACAGCAGGTTTTCAAATAATTCGCGGGCTACTCGGTTCACCATGATCGATCGCTTCATGTCCTCGGGGAAAGCAGGTTCCTCGGCAGGACTTGTACGCAAGGCATGGCGATAACGAGCCATCCTTCGAGCTGTCACCAGCTGTCGGTCGTCCTGATGCAGCATGTTGCGTACATAAAATGATGCGATGCTCACGGTAGCCTCCTCTTGTCGCCTCTTATCGGACAGTATCGAGAAAACTTTACTGATTTCCGTAGAAATGAGTAAACATCTGTCTGGCGACCGATGTGTACTGATTTCCGCAGAAATCAGCAGGCG
>JAVVPW010000217.1:238-2477 GCA_036655575.1 Bilophila sp. | reverse complement strand
CGCAGCTTCTTGTCTTCAAGCATCCGCCCTGCCAGCCGTGACAGATTGAAGATATGCCCCAGCGCAGCGGCGGTGTTGCAATCATCGTCGAGCGCGTCCATGAACGCGGCGTCGAGCTGGGTCAATTCTGCTTGCAGTTCGGCAGGCACTGTACCGGGCTTCCAGCTTGCACGAGAGAGCGCCTTATCGACTTCCCGCAGACATTCGTACACGCGCTTTTGTCCGCGTTCGCTCTCGTCCATGCTCTCGAAAGAGAAATCAATGGGACTGCGGTACTGCTTGCCCACAAGGAAAAACCGGAGCGTTTCAGGAAGATAGCTTTCGAGAATATCCTGAATGGTCTTGAAGTTGCCCAGCGATTTGGACATCTTTTCGGAATTTACCTGCACAAAGCCGTTGTGCATCCAGACGTTGGCAAGGGGTTTGCCAAGCGCCGCTTCGGTCTGTGCTATTTCGTTTTCGTGATGCGGGAAAATGAGATCCAGCCCGCCACCGTGGATGTCGAGCGGCAAGGGCAGATGCTTTTCACTCATAGCAGAACATTCGATGTGCCAGCCGGGGCGACCGTGTCCCCAAGGGCTTTCCCACCACGGTTCACCGGGTTTGGCGGTTTTCCAGAGCGCAAAATCGAGCGGATCTTCCTTTTCTTCGCCGGGCATCACCCGCGCACCCGCCCGCAGATCGTCAGGACTGCGACCGGACAATTTGCCGTAGTCGGGGAAGGAACGCACCCTGAAATACACATCACCAGACGGCGTGGCATACGCATGACCGTCTGCAATCAGGCGTTCGCACAACGTCAGCATTTCTGCAATGTGCTCAGTCGCTTTCGGTTCCACATCCGCCCGAAGCACCCCCAGACGATCCATGTCGTCATGATAGGCCTTGATGTAGGTGGTGGCTATTTCTTCGCTGGAGCATTCTTCATCGTTGGCGCGATTGATGATCTTGTCGTCCACATCCGTAAAGTTGCGGACAAACGTGACTTCGTAGCCTTTGTAGCGCAACAGACGGACAAGCACGTCAAAAGCCACCGCAGAACGTGCGTGCCCGATGTGTGAAAGCGCATACGCTGTGATGCCGCACGCATACACCCCGACTTTGCCCGGACGCACAGGGACAAAAGGTTCCTTCTTTCTGGTCATTGTATTGTAGATTTGCATAGAGATTCCTTATTGCGTTTCAATCATCGTGACGCGGCGCAGATGGCGACCGCCTTCAAAAGGTGTGCTCAAAAACAGTTCCGCCATGTCGAGCGCAACGCCCTGCCCTGTAACCCGTTCACCAAGACAAAGGACATTGGCGTTGTTGTGCTGTCTTGTGGCACGAGCCTGAAACTCACAGCCGCACAGCGCCGCCCGAATGCCGGGGATGTGGTTTGCTGTCATGCTCATGCCGATGCCGGTACCGCAGATCAACACCCCAAAACACTGCGGATCAGATCCCGCATCCGTCTGCCCTGCCAGCACTTTGGCACAGACGAGCTTGGCATACACCGGGTAGTCGCAACTCTCTGCCGTGGCTGGCCCAAGATCTGCTACCACATGCCCTTTTTCCGTGAGACGAGCCACCAGCGCGGCCTTGAGTGCCAGTCCCGCATGATCCGAACCAATATAGACTGTTGCCATGAGTGATCCTTGTGTGCCGCTGGCGGCTGAGAAAGGTTTTTGCTTTGTGAAAACACTCAGCACTCTGCAAACCGTGCGCACAGCGTCTGGTGCAGAGCCTTGCGCTGGGCTTCTTGTGCCGCTTCAAGGCGCGTCAGATCTTCCTCAAGCAAAGCAAGATCAGCGGCAAGCTGTTTATGGCGAGGGTCAACGAGCGTGACCATGCAAGCCAATGCACTCTGGACAACACTCTGCCGATGCCGCAAGGCCTCAAGCCGCCCCCGGTACGTCAGATCCGCCCCCAAAAGCCAGCGAATTTCTGTCCACAACACCCACAAACCCATATGGATTGTGCGCACCACGCCGCACAGCGTACTCAATGAAAAACGCATACCCTCTCCTTCAGTCCCGAACCTGTCGCTCAAAAAAAATCCCCTCATACCCTACCCCACCCCAAACACGCCGGGTCAAGGGGCGGCTCGCCCCTTGCAGGTGCAGGGCAGCGCCCTGCTAGGGTGCAGGGGCAACGCCCCTGCCCGCCGGAGGCTCACGCCTATTGAGGCCATCAGGCCTTGACACGACCAACATCTTCCCGCACAAGAAGAGCCTTATAACGACAGCAAAACCGGCTC
>JAVVPW010000217.1:0-228 GCA_036655575.1 Bilophila sp. | reverse complement strand
GGGGGGGGGGGCGGGGGGGGTGGGGGCGGGCCCCCCCCCCCCCCCCCCCGCCGGAGGCCTTTATTGCTTCTGCACCGCTTCGATTTCGACGCCAGCGGGGAGGTCAAGGGCGAGTTGTTTGCTGGTGAACGTGGCGTCAGGCACCTGTCGGCTTTTCACCAGAATGATAGCAGAATACCCATCAGGGTGTTCGAGCTTGATTTTATAGGGCAGGGGCGGGGTTTCATC
>JAVVPW010000216.1:0-2532 GCA_036655575.1 Bilophila sp. | reverse complement strand
AGCCGAGCACGTCGGTGTTGTCGCCACACAGCACCTCGCCCTCGTCGTGATCCCAGTAGATGAGGTTGACAGCTCCTGTCTCGCGGACACGCTCTGTCACGCGGTCGAGCAGCGGGATCACGCTGATTTTATGGGGAAGAGTGACACAGGCACCTTGAATCTTGAGCAGCCGCATACTGTCAATAAAGGCCGGCACTTGTTCCGGTTGCAACGCCCACGGCACCAGAACGCCGGGGAGAGCGAGTTCTCGAAACGCGGTGGTGTGCAACAGCGGGCTGAGGCTGTGCCCCAGCGGGTACCCAATGACACCGTATAAAGCAGGTGGCGTGAAGCGACGCATACAGACTCCAAAGACACGCAAGTACGGGTGTGATACACGGCGGGGCATTGCCAGCCGCCGGGAAAGATTCTATACGTTCAGCCTGCGTTTGTCAGGTTTTTGGAACAGACTTTTTTGCGAGGCTTGACTGATGGAAGAGACAGTGTACCTGATCGGCGCACGAGCGGCAGGCAAGACCACGGTGGGCAAGGCGCTGGCGCAAGCGCTCTCGTACCGCTTCGTTGATACTGATCTGTATCTGCTTGAAACAACAGGCCGCACCGTTGCCGAGATGGTGACGGCTGAGGGCTGGGAAGGCTTTCGCAGGCAAGAGCAGACAGCGTTGCGCACGGTGAGCGCACCACGAACCGTGGTGGCGACAGGCGGCGGCATGGTCTTGTCCGCAGCCAACCGGATCTTCATGCGCGAGCACGGTCTGGTGTGCTACCTGTACGCGCCGGCGTTTGTGTTGTCAGAGCGCCTTGCACGAGCGCCAGAGGCTACGCAACGCCCTTCGCTCACGGGAGAGGCGATTGCCGATGAAGTGGCTACCGTGCTTGCCTTTCGAGATCCGCTGTACCGCACCACCGCGCACTGTATTCTCAATGCCTCTGCGCCGCTTCAGGACGTGATCGAGCAGGCTGTTGCGGCAAAAAAGCTGCACGCTGTGGATTGAAGACTTGACAGCCTTGCGGGGGTATGGCATGAATCGAAGCACGGAGTTACTCATGTTCAACGCACACATCCTTCCTTCTTATTATTATCCGGGCTTCCACACACAGGCCCTGAGACGGATGCGTTGCGCCTGAAGAAAGCTGTAACGCATAAGGTTTTTTCCGCAAGGATTGACCGCCGACTGTAAGGGTCGGCGGTTTTTTTTGTTGTACGCACCACAAACGTTCGGGAGATTGCCATGTTCACACTTTTTACGCACATGCCTATGGATGCCGCTGTCTGTCTGGCTCTTGTCACGCTCGGCGTCTCGTTTATCATGTCCCTGTTCGGACTGGTGCGAGCCATCAAGCCCGCCAGATCCACAGGAGTCCACCATGCCCGCTGAACTTTTTCTCTGGGGTGGATACATCGCGCTGTTCGCCTTTCTTGTGCATAAAGGGCGGAGCAAGGACGCTGTGATGAGTGGTTCTGTGGGCTTTGGCGTGCAGGCTTTTGCCTATGTCGCCACCTACATTTCTGCGGTGGCACTGGTGGGCTTTGGCGGGCTGGCTCATGCCTATGGTTTACAAATGCTGCTGGTGGCGGCGGGCAACGTCTGGTTTGGAACGTGGATGGTCTACCGTTTTCTGGCATGGCCTACCAGACAATGGCAAGAGCGTCTGGGTGCCAGAACCCCGTCCCAACTCCTTGGCAAGGGGCATGAAAGCCCGTGGCTGACCCGTGCGCTGGCGCTGGTGTTTGCGGTCTTTCTTGGGGTGTACGCTTCTGCGGTCATCAAGGGTACCGCGCTCATGCTGACAGAAATCCTGCCGTTGCCGGTCTGGGCGCTCATCTGGATTGTCGCGTGTGTGGTGGGTCTGGCGGTTTTTGTCGGCGGCTTGCGCGGTGTCCTCTACACAGAAGCCATGCAGGGCGTGGTCATGCTGGTGGGGATCACCATGTTGGTCGTGGCGGTTTTTTCGCGGGTAGGCGGGCCGTGGCAAGGGATTCTGGCGCTCTCGGCACTCCCCCCCAGCACGCTTGCAACGCACGGTTTTACCGCGTTGTCTGGTGGAGATCAGGGGGTGTTTATCCTCTCGCTCGTGGTTGTGACCTCCATTGCGGTGTGGGCGCAACCGCAGATGATTCAGCGGCATTTTGCCATCGCTGACCCGCGCCAGCTCAAGCGCACCACACCGCTTGCCATGTTCATTTTGACGGTGCTGGTGGGGGGTGCGTATTTTGCAGCAGCGCTTTCCCGGCTCATTCTCCCAGAAGTTGCCAGTCCTGACGATGTGATGCCGCAGCTTGTCCGCTTGCTGTTGCCGGAATTTGCCTTGCAGATTTTTGTGCTGGCGATTGTCTCCGCATCGTTGTCAACAGCCACCGCCATCTACCATATCGCGGTTGCCGCGCTGGCAGAGGATCTGACGGGGCGTCCGAGCAACCGTCTGACGTGGTTTCTGGGGATTGTGGTCTGTGTGCTTGTGAGCGGTGGCTGTGCGCAGATCAAGGGGCAACTCGTCTCCTTGCTGTGTACCACAAGCTGGAGCATTGTC
>JAVVPW010000215.1:0-2538 GCA_036655575.1 Bilophila sp. | reverse complement strand
GCTGTGCGGAAGCAGCGCGCCCTTGGGTCTCAATAAACGTCATGAGGCGCTCGGCAAGGGCGATGCCTTCAGGCGAATCATAGGCGAGGCGCAACTGGAAGAGCAGATCCGCCCAGCCCATGACGCCCAGTCCGATTTTGCGGTTGGTGCGCACCTGCTCGCCAATGCGTTCGAGCGGGAAACGGGAAGCGTCGATCACGTTGTCGAGGAAGCGCACGGCAAGCGCAATGGTGTGCTCAAGCTCTTTCCAGTCAATGCCGTGTGCGGCGGGATCCGCGTCCTCGTTGTGTCCCGGCACATAATAGGCGGCAAGGTTGATGGAGCCGAGGTTGCAGGCTTCATACGGCAGAAGGGGCTGTTCGCCGCACGGATTGGTGCTTTCGATTTCGCCCTGCGCCGGAGTGGGGTTGTCCCGGTTGATACGGTCAAGAAAGATGATGCCGGGATCGCCGCTTGTCCACGCCTTGTCAACGAGAAGCTCGAACACTTCGCGTGCCCGCAGGCGTTTGCGTTCTTTGCCTGTGCCGGGCATGAGCAGGGCGTATTCCTGATCCTCTTCCACCGCGCGCATGAAGGCTTCTGTAAGCCCCACGGAAAGATTGAAGTTGTTGAATTCGCCTTCTTTTTCCTTGGCGCGGATGAAGTCGAGGATGTCGGGGTGATCGATGCGCAAGATCCCCATGTTCGCACCGCGCCGTGCGCCACCTTGCTTGATCTGTTCGGTAGCGGTGTTGAAAATCCGCAAAAAGGACACCGGGCCAGAGGCAACGCCGCCAGTAGAGCCAACCCGCGAGTCTTTGGGGCGCAGGCGGGAGAAGGAAAACCCCGTGCCGCCGCCGGATTTATGGATCATGGCGGCGTATTTAACAGCGTCAAAAATTTCTTCGATGGAGTCACCGATGGGCAGGACAAAGCAGGCCGAAAGCTGTCCGAGCGTGGAACCGGCATTCATGAGCGTAGGGGAATTGGGCAGGAAACGCCACGAGGTCATGAGGTCGTAAAAAGCGCGGGCAAGCGGTTCTGGCTTCCACGACGAAGCCTCATACTTGCCTTCTTCAGCCGCGACACACGCTGCAACCCGCCAGAACATGGTGCAGGCATCTTCAAGCGGTGCGCCGTTTTCATCCTTGCGGTAATAGCGTTTGGTCAGC
This sequence comes from Bilophila sp., assembly GCA_036655575.1. Classification (GTDB taxonomy): domain Bacteria; phylum Desulfobacterota; class Desulfovibrionia; order Desulfovibrionales; family Desulfovibrionaceae; genus Bilophila. The sequence continues at coordinate 1,387 of JAVVPW010000215.1, read as the reverse complement.
ACGACTTCGGCGTTGGAATTGGGCACGAGACGAGGGAGATTTTGGGGCATATTCAGCATGATGTGGCTACGTCTCTGTTTTTTTGAGCTGTTTGTGGGGAGGAGGTAAGGAGCAGATACCCAAAGGGGCAATCAAGAACCCTAGCACAGCAAGAAGAAAATGACCATGCCTGCGAGAGGAACTTTTGCCTAACGCTGTTGCATCATTAAACAAAAATTTATCCGCTCGGATCTGGTGCCACGGTGTTCGGCGTCTGGATTTTTGCAGGGAAAGACGGTACGCTTCATGAAAAGGATGACGTCATATGAAATATCTCATCATGGAAGATTTCGCCGGGCAGCCGATCTTATTTGTGTTCCCTCGGCGGGTGGATCATGGGGACATGCGGGAGCAGCTCCCTTACGGGCGCGTTCTGAGCGCGGGGTATGTGGCCTTGCGCGAGGGCGTTTTTCATTGTCATGGCGGATGTGCCGAACTTGGCGTGAGTGCTCGTCCAGAAGACGCGGCGTTTCTGGTGCAAGCGTTTGCCGTAGCGGAAAACGCGAGTTGAACGGGGGAAGGACAGTCTCTCATGCCTGAATTGCCCGAAGTAGAAACCATTGCCCGGACGTTGGCGCCGCAGGTGGAAGGGCGGGTTGTGACAAGGTGTCGGCTTCACAATCCCTCTACGCTGCAAGGTTTGTTGCCGCTAGAGGCTGTGACAGGCTTGCGGATCGGTACGCCGGGGCGGCGGGGCAAGCTGTTGCTGGTGCCGCTGGTGTCTGCGGCTGTTCAAGGCCTTGGAACCTGCGCCCCCATCTTTGCGGGTGGAGCAAAGACTTCTATTGCGGATCAGGTGATCGGGCTGGGGTTTCATCTCAAGATGACAGGCCGGGTGTTTGTGCATCCTGCTGGGACACCACCCGGAGTGCATACCCGTCTGACGCTTGATCTTGATGACAAGACCTGTCTTTTTTTTGATGATGCCCGCAAGTTTGGCTATGTCCGGGTGTTGTCGCCATCTACGCTGGCAGACTGGCCTTTCTGGAACAAACTCGGCCCTGAGCCGCTCGACATGTCGCCGGAAGATTTTGTGGCTTGTTTTGCCAACCGCCGAGGAGCTATCAAGGCGTTGTTGCTCAATCAGCAAGTGCTTGCGGGGTGTGGCAACATCTATGCGGACGAAAGTCTGTTTCGGGCGGGTATTCGCCCGGACGCACCAGCGCTCACATCCGTGCGTCTTGTCCGTCTGCACAAAGCCTTGCGCGAGGTATTGCTCGAATCTATCGCCGCCTGTGGGAGTTCTATCCGCGACTACCGCACGGCACGAGGCGATGCCGGAGCGTTTCAAAACAGCTTCCGAGTCTACGGACGCGCCAGCCAGCCTTGCCTTGTCTGCCACACTACC
>JAVVPW010000214.1:0-2555 GCA_036655575.1 Bilophila sp. | reverse complement strand
CCTCGGAAATATGCATGGGATTACCTGATTCTGTAAAAAGATCTGAAGAGGGGATGGGTACCCCTCTTGCAAAAACAACCTTCACGCCCTGACTATTTTTTGACTGGAGACACAAACTCCATCCAGATAACAGCGCCAAGTTCCACGTCTTTTTCCTTTCCATCGTGCTTCATTTTTGCATCAGCCGTATTGAGTGCGGCAAAACCCCACCATCCGGCAAAAGGGATACCGTAGGTGAAGACGCCGTTGGCATCGGCCTTGACGACTTGGGTGACCATGTATTCATTGGGTGCCGCGTACACACCGTTTTTATTGTAGTATTCAACTTCCACGCTGGCATTCGGGACAGGCTTGCCGTCAAGCAGCACTTTCCCTTGAAACACGTTGCCCGCATAGTTCCCGAACGGTCTGGTCAAGGGGAGTATCTCTGTCTTGAGTCCAGCAGGCTCGTCCCAACCCTCTTCTTCACCGAAAGCAGCCACATACGTCTTGGTGTAGTGGATAATAAAGCAGTCTTCCGCCGACTCCCAATACGGTTGCGGCTCCATGACAAACTGGTATACTCCCGGCCTTTTCACCGTATACTGAGCTTTCCATGCGTCATGCTGCATCACTTGTGTGGCCTGCAAAGAACCGCTGAGATCCTCGGCCTTGCCGTCAACAACAACTTGGAAAACATGGGGTTTCACCAAGGACATGCCAGCCATTTCCATAGGGTGACTAAAGGACAATGCCACGCTTATCGCCGCGTCCTTCTTGTCCTCCACCACATTCTTTGAGGGGATCACCATACCGAAATGGGCTAAAGCCGTGCTCGAAAAAGCACACACAAGGACAAACGTAGCAAGGCAAGACTTCCACATGACAAGACTCCTGAGTATACGAATTCCAGAGCACCTTCGTAACACGTTTTTAGAAATAGTGATACGACTGTATAGATGGCAACCAGCCCCCTGTCAAGGTGTGAGGTGTGAAGAGGTTTTACTTTTTTAAACGCTGTGAAATACATCAACAAGGGCGACATCAACTTTCTGCTTGGCAACACAGCGCAAGGCTGTCAGGATCTGGAATACGCCTGCGCCCAAGGCTCGTGCGAACGTCTTGAAAAATATCGTGAAACAGGACGGTGCAAGGCGGGACTGTAGACTTGAGTCGCGCAAATCTGCCCTTCTCTACGCTTTTTGCGCACGCCGATCTTGTTGTCGGATTGCGAACAGCGCTTGGCTGGAAACGCTTTGCTGCAGGACTACGGGATCGTGTCCTTTGGCTAGTCGTTTTCGCAGGTTGCATCGGATTGCTGTACCCGCCGAGCGCGACCGTGCCCGCAGTCTGGCGGCTCGTGCTCAGTGCTTTCAGCGAAGAGTTGACCTTTCGCGCCCTGATACAAGAACAGCTTGAAACCACCCTGCCCTCTGGCTCACCCCTGTTGCGGCGCATAGGGATTGTTCCGGCAAATCTGCTTGTATCTGTGCTGTTTGCGCTGGCACATCTCCCTGCGCAATCGGTTCTGGCTGCGCTCTCCACCTTTTTCCCGTCCCTCATGTTCGGCCTGATCTGGACGCGCTCGCGCTCGCTCTGGCTGTGTACATTTCTCCATATTTACTACAATATTTTGTATCAACTATAAAAGCGTTGCGCAGAGCCTTTTCAAGGTGAAAAGGCTCTGCTGGCAATCATGAAAGATAAAATATATATTACGCACCTAGAGCCAAAATAGTTGCAATGAAAACCTTTGTAGGAGGAGTGCCATGTTGACGCTGGACAGTGGCGCATGTGTGCGTTGCGGATCGTGTGTTCTGGTGTGTCCTGTTGGGTTGTTTGTTCGATCCGCAGGTGAAGTGATACACTATTTTTCGGGTAAAAGTGAGCAGTGCATCCATTGCGGGCATTGCTATGCGGTATGCCAGGTGCAAGCCATCACGCTTGATGGGGTTCGGGATCTGTCGGCAATGGAGACGTTGCGTCTGGATGCGCAACAGCGGGACATGCTTTTTCGGGGGCGGCGGTCTGTACGAATCTTTCGGAAAGAGCCAGTGCCGGAGTCTGTTTTGTGCGAAGCCCTGAGGGACGCAAGTTATGCCCCTACTGGAGGCAACGCGCAGAATGTGGAATGGATTTTAGTGAATGAGAGTGAACGGATACGAGCTATTGTGTCGCAGACAGCGGCATGGTTGCGGCGTGAGGCCAATCCCCGCTATGCCCGCTATGTGGAAGCCTACGATGCGGGTCACGACGCTATTTTGCGCGACGCTCCACAAGCCGTTTTCGCACATACCCCTGCGGACTGGAAATGGGGCGCACAGGATGCCACAGGCGCGATCACCTATCTGGATCTGTCGCTGCATACCCGTGGCGTGGGCACCTGCTGGACGGGACTCGTGATTGCAGCGGCGAACGCGAACGCAGTTCCTGCCTTGCGCGTACCGGAAGGACGCCATGTATACGGCGGCCTGATGGTGGGCTATCCGGCAGTGCCTTTTGTACGGATACCGCCGCGCAAAGACGTGCGCGTACAGTAGTAGATCATCAAGAGTGGACTCTGCATCTCGTTTTTT
>JAVVPW010000213.1:0-2592 GCA_036655575.1 Bilophila sp. | reverse complement strand
AACAGCAAGACCGTCACCACTGCGGACACCATGCTTCAGAAGGCGCTTGAACTGAAGCGGAACTAGGCCCCGTTCCGATCCCATAGGCGCCTTGGCGACTTTACGACAGGGGCGAAACAGGATAACGCCTTCGGCATGAAAAAAGCGTTTCTCATCCTCAGTCTTCTTGTAGGCATTTGTGCGGTGCTTGGCATCGTTGCTGTTGTTGGTCTATACCATTGGGCCAGCCGGGATCTCCCCGGTTTTACCCGGATTGCGGACTATCGACCTGCTCTCACAACCACGGTTCTGGCGCGGGATGGCAGTGTCCTTGGCACGTTCTACCGGGAAAATCGGTTTCTCATTTCCCTTTCAGACATGCCCAAAATCCTCCCGCAAGCCTTCCTCGCCGCAGAAGACGCCGAATTTTACCAGCATGAGGGTGTGAACCCTCTCGCCATATTCCGGGCTTTTCTCGTCAATCTGCAATCTGGCACCAAGCGGCAGGGTGGCAGTACCATCACCCAGCAGGTCATCAAACGCTTGTTGCTGACTCCCGAACGCAGTTATGAGCGCAAGATCAAGGAAGCGATTCTGGCGTACCGGCTGGAGCGCTACCTCTCCAAGGACGAAATCCTGACCATCTACCTCAACCAGACGTTCCTTGGTGCCAACGCCTATGGGGTGGAGGCGGCGGCACGCACCTATTTTGGCAAGCACGCCAAAGAGCTGACCATAGCTGAATGCGCTCTGCTTGGCGGGTTGCCGCAGGCACCTTCTCGGTACAATCCGTACCGCGACCGCGACGCTGCGATCAGTCGGCAACATTATGTGTTGCGGCGGCTGCATGAGGTCAACTGGATCACGGCAGAGGAATACGAAGCCGCGATCAAGGAACCGCTCGTGTTTCGCTCCATGCCCGAAGGGATGGGACGTGAAGGCGCGTGGTATCTGGAAGAAGTCCGGCGACAGCTCATTGATCTTTTTAATGAAGAGAATGTCAAACGTCTGGGGCTACAAGTGCCGCTGTACGGCGAAGAAGCGGTGTATGAGCTGGGGCTGACCGTACAGACTGCCATGAATCCGCCGGAGCAGATCGCAGGGGACACGGCCTTGCGGGAAGGTCTGGAGCGTTTTGGACGGCGGCAGGGCTGGTCTGGCCCGCTTGAAAAGATCGCCCCGGACAAACTTGCGGCCCGTCTGGCTGAAGCAACGTTTGAACCCTCGCAGCTTGCAAACGGCGGCTGGGCTAAGGCCATTGTCACCAAGGTGGGCGACAAGGCTGTTGAGGTGCGGCTCGGTGCGTATGCGGGCACCATTGAAGTGCAGAATATGAGCTGGGCACGCATCCCGAACCCTAAAGTGTCGCCGACCTATGCGCCGGCGATCAGAGACGCCCGCAAGGTGCTCGAACCGGGAGATGTGGTCTGGGTTTCAGGTCTGGGAGCGGACGCAAAAACAGTCTACAATCCAGCGTTGATTCAGCCGAACACCTCGCTTCGTCTGGCGCTTCAGACGGCTCCTGAAGTGCAGGGTGCGCTTGTGTCTATCGAACCGCAGACAGGTGATGTGGTTGCCATGATCGGTGGGTATGATTTTCATGACAGCCAGTTCAACCGTGCGACACAAGCCTACCGTCAGCCGGGTTCGTCCTTCAAACCCATTGTGTATTCAGCGGCTATGGACAACGGCTTTACGCCTGCCTCTGTGGTGCTGGACGCGCCGGTTGTAGAATTTATGGAAAGTGGCGATGTCTGGCGTCCGGCCAACTACGAAAAGGGGTTTAAAGGCCCCATGATTCTGCGCACGGCGCTGGCGCTTTCCCGCAATCTGGTCACCATCCGGGTGGCACAACAGATCGGCATCCGCAAGGTCATTGAACGAGCCAAGGTGCTGGAGCTGGAGCCGATCTTCCCGGAAGGGCTTGCGGTCAGCCTTGGTGCGGTGGCGGTGACGCCGCTCAACATGACGCAAGCCTATACCGCCTTTGCCAACGGCGGGATGGTCAGCAAGGCGCGTTTCATCTTGTCTGTGAAAGATTTCTGGGGTGAAACCATTTACGAACCGCAACCGGATCTCCGCGACGCCATTTCGCCGCAAAACGCCTACATCATGGCGTCAATGCTCAAGGATGTTGTGAACGCGGGTACGGCTGGCAAGGCCAGAGTGCTTGGGCGCCCTGTAGCCGGAAAAACAGGCACCTCCAACAACGAACACGACGCATGGTTCATCGGCTTCACGCCCTACCTCGTCACGGGCGTGTACATCGGGTACGATCAGCTCAAGCCGATGGGACGCGACGGCAGTGGCAGTTCCGCAGCCTTGCCGATCTTTGTAGAGTACGCCAAAACAGTGTTTGAAGCCTATCCGCCCGATGATTTTCCGGTGCCTGAAGGCATCACCTTTGCTGATGTTGATGCCTCTACGGGGCGTCTTGCAAGCGCTGGCTCAGGGGGCACTCTCCGCCTGCCGTTCTATCAAGGTTCCGAGCCGGGACTTGAAACCTCCGAAGACATGGCCTCTGATGTCAACCAGCGCGGCGAGGATTTGCTGAAGCAGTTGTTTTAGAGCGTTTTCAGAATGAAAATGCTCTGCTGACACGAAAGTGGCAGC
>JAVVPW010000212.1:0-2635 GCA_036655575.1 Bilophila sp. | reverse complement strand
AAGCCCTGATGCAGTGTCAGTTCCAGCAGGGTTCCCGATTGACCTGCGGGAGGGAGCGCGCCGGAAACGTGCGCGGGCGTCTGTTCCTGCTGACCTGATAAATCGTGCAGACTGCCCGGCAAAATCCTGACTTCCACAGGTGCCAGCGTTTCCCCTTCTTCAAGCGTCATGCCTTTGCGCATGATGTCGAGCGTCTGTTCTGAAACTGTGCCACGCACCAGAACCTGATACACGCGGGGCAAGTGGTGACTGGGGTGTACAAGACGGTGCGTCAGCTCCCCGTCATCCGTGAGCAGCACCAGTCCTTCAGAAAAGAAGTCCAGACGTCCTGCCGGATACAGACGGCGATTCTGCCATGCTTCGGGCACAAGATCGAGAACGGTTGTCCGGCCTTCCGGGTCATAGGCCGTGGATACCACCTGAATGGGCTTGTGCAACAGCAGATAACAGGGTTCTGCGCACGGTGCGGCTAACGCTTTGCCTTGCACTTCTATGGTGTCGATACCGGGTCGTACCTGCATTCCGGCAGACGCAACCACCTCTCCGTTGACGCGCACGACGCCCGCAGCTACAAGTTCATCAGCTCTGCGCCGTGAGCACACGCCCGCATCGGCGAGAGCTTTGTTGATCCGAACAGTTGTCTTTTCCATGTGTTGTCTCCAGCGGCAACGAGAGGTGCTCTGGTGTGCCGCGTATAAAGTAAAGATACGAATGCCGGAGGCCGTGGCTTCCGGTTGCAGTGGTCAATACGGTGCCGCAGGGTGAAGTGTGACTTTTTGTGCCGTGTCGCTGCGGGCTGGTGTTCGGTGATAATGTGGGCTAGTATGCCATTCGTCAAGGAATGAATAATGAATAAAACGCAGACCCTTTCTCCAAAAGCCGTTCAGCGCAAAAAAGAAGCTCGACTTGCCATGCGGGTTTTTCGGTATTTTGCCCCGTATAAATGGGCTATGCTGTTGGCACTTGTGTCTTCTGGGGTGGTTTCCGCCTCTACGGCTGGCACCGCATGGCTCATCAAGCCCGCGCTGGATGACATCTTCATCAACAAGAATATCAACGCGCTGATTTATGTCCCGGTGGCGTTTATCGGTTTGACCGTGCTCAAGGGCGTGGGGCGGTATGTGCAGAACTGGTGCATGAACTACAGCGCCTTGCGGGTTCTTGAAACCTTGCGCCAAGAGCTGTTTCGCAAGATCGTGACGCTGCCCCTGCGCTTTTATGAAGAATCGCAGGTTGGGGCGCTGATGTCTAGAGTTATCAACGACGTTGGCATGATTCGGCAGAGTTTGCCCGCTTTTGTACAGATTTTACGGCAAGTGCTGACGATGGCGGGCTTGCTCTTTGTGGTGTTTGATCAGAATTTCAAGCTGGCGTGCTGGGCGCTGGTGGTGTTGCCGTTGGCGGGCTTCCCGTTTGCGATGTTCAGTCGGGCACTGCGGCGCTACGGGCGGCGCAATGCGGAAATAACCGCTGGGATTTCTGGGATGTTGCAGGAGCTTTTGAGCGGTATCCGGGTTATCAAGGCCTTTGCGACGGAAAAACAGGAAACAGCGCGGTTTGATGTCGAAAACGCCCGTATCGTCAACATTTCTTTGCGTCAGGCCAATGTCTCTGAACTCGCGTCTCCGGTCATGGAACTGGTGGGCGCGCTTGGGATCGGGCTGGTTATCTGGTATGGCGGGCGGGAAGTCATTGAAGGCAACATGACGCCGGGCACGTTTTTTTCGTTCATCGCCGCGCTGGTCATGCTCTATGATCCTGTCAAGGCGTTGAACGGCGCGAACATGTCGGTGCAAAACGCCCTTGCTGGAGCGGAACGGGTGTTTGGGATTCTTGATGATCCCCATCTGCGCACCGAGCAGGGTGGGTCGGTGGAACTGGCTCTGCCGTTTCGTGAACTTGAGTTCTCGCACGTCACGTTGCATTACGACACGGCGTTGCCTGCTGGGAGTGAGAGCAGTGCTCTTGCCTACGCTTCTTTGCCAGCGCTTGACAACGTGAGTCTGACGATCAAGGCCGGGGAGCGGGTGGCTCTTGTGGGGCCGTCTGGAGCGGGCAAGACCACGCTCGTCAACCTGATCCCACGGTTTTACGAGCCACAATCCGGCAGTATCACCCTCAATGGGCGTCCGCTTGAAGCGTACACGCTGGGTTCGTTGCGGCGCTCGGTGGCTGTGGTGTCGCAGGAAGCGTTTTTGTTTGACATGACGTTGCGCGAAAACATCGCCTATGGGCAACCTCAAGATGTGCAAACAGACATGGAGCGCATCCGTGCCGCTGCGAGTGCGGCCTATGCGGACGCCTTCATTCAGGCCTTGCCCGAAGGCTATGAAACAAGGATCGGCGAACGCGGGGTCAAGCTCTCTGGTGGGCAGAAGCAACGCATCACCATCGCACGGGCGTTGCTCAAAAACGCACCGCTCCTGATTCTTGATGAAGCGACCAGTGCGCTGGATTCGGAATCCGAACACATGGTACAGCAGGCTCTCGACAACCTGATGCAGAACCGCACCAGCCTCATCATCGCGCACCGCCTTTCAACCATCCTTGAAGCTGACCGCATTGTTGTTATGGAAGAGGGCGGTATTGTCGATGTCGGACGCCACGAGGAACTCCTTGGACGGTGCGACCTCTA
>JAVVPW010000211.1:0-2652 GCA_036655575.1 Bilophila sp. | reverse complement strand
CCAGAATCCACGCTGTGTTGCGGCGGCTGCCGCGCTTGCGTCAGCAGAGCATTTTCAAACTGAAAAGGCTCTAACGTCAAGTATTGAACATGCCAAGCGTACCATGCTGTTTCATACGGCACAAGTCAGGTGCGCGAGGTCGTCTGAAAAAGTTTGAAGCAGGCAGTGTTACCTTGTTTGCGGCCTTTTTATTCTGCTTCAGGACGCCTTGCACCATCTTGCCGTATGTGGCCTAAGCGGGTATTCTCTTTTGATTCACGATTGGTGCAGAAACAAGAACAGCCTGAAGATCACGTTGAAGGCAACTTGGAATAAGATCGGTGCTCTGCCACCGTTGCCTGTACCCATAACACTTTCATGCAGGATAGGCCCGATGAGCACACATTTTGAAGGACTTGGCAAAGCCTGGCTGACCCTTTTTGACGACCCAGAGCGTCAGATTCCTGAGACGGTAGCCTTCACGCTGGACAAGGGCGGCACACGCGAATGCTGGCAGCGCAAGGACGACAAGCAAGAAACAATGGTCATTGCCTGGCCGGAAAAAACGGGCATCCGGGTTGGTGTCACTGTCAGCGGGGTGGCTGATGCGCAACTTCGCCCTGTGACGACCTTCCCCTTTCTGGAAGGACTCCCCAACGACATGACCATCGACCAGACCTATGTCTGGAAGAGCGGCACAGAAGGCTCGGTGTCGGCGTTTCGCAATGAAGACGCCAACCCCTTGTGGTTTTATTCGCCCTTTCTGTTTCGGGATCGTGAAGCGCTCACACCCGGAGTGCGGCAGTGCTTCATGCTTGCGGGACTGGCCTATGGCATCCGCAAGGCGCTTCTTGACGAGATGACCATCACCGACGGCCCGGATTACGAAACCCACGCCCGCTCGTGGCTTGCCGCGCACCCCGGTTCGACCCGTCTGGAGGTTCCTCAGATCAAGCTCCCCCTTGCTGGTTCTCGCATCCTCGTTCCCGATCAGTTTGTGAACGACTATCAGGTGCGCGTGCCGATCCGTTCGGTGGATGAAGTCATGATTGGCCCCCAAAAGGTCTATGTCCTCATTGTCGAATTTGGACTGAACACGCCAAACCCCCTGTGCTTCCCCCTGTACGTCACAGAACGCACCTGCAAGGGCTATGTCCCCCACGCCGACGACGAAATCGACGCCATGATCTGGCTTCAGGGGCGCGTAGCGGACTAGGGCGTTTTGCTTTTGACTATTCTTACACTCACTCTACAAGGATATGACAATGCGCAGTCAGAAAATGACCACGGGTCTGGAAAAGGCTCCTCACCGCTCCCTCCTGTATGCGTTGGGGATGACCCGCGAGGAAATGAAACGTCCCTTCATCGGTGTGGTCAATTCCGCGAACGAAGTGGTGCCGGGGCATTTGCATCTGGATCGGATAGCCGAAGCGGTCAAGGCGGGCATCCGCATGGCTGGCGGGACACCGATGGAGTTCCCCACCATCGCGGTTTGTGATGGTCTTGCCATGAACCATGAAGGGATGCGCTTTTCACTGCCATCGCGGGAAATCATCGCCGATTCCATCGAGATCATGGCAACCGCCCATCCGTTTGACGCGCTGGTGTTCATCCCCAATTGCGACAAGATTGTTCCCGGTATGCTCATGGCGATGATGCGCCTGAATCTTCCTTCAATCATCATCAGCGGTGGCCCCATGCTGGCTGGCAAGGACGGAACCGACCTCATCAGCGTGTTTGAGGGTGTGGGGCGGGTTCGTAGCGGCACCATGAACGAAGAGGAGCTGGAAGACCTGACGGAAAACGCCTGTCCGGGGTGTGGTTCCTGTTCGGGCATGTTCACCGCCAACACCATGAATTGTCTGTGCGAAGCCATCGGCGTGGCTTTGCCCGGCAACGGCACCATTCCTGCTGTTGCCGCCGCCCGCATCCGTCTGGCAAAACAGGCTGGAATGCAGGTCATGAAGCTGCTTGAAAAGGGCATTCATCCGCTTGACATCGTTACAGAAAAAGCCGTCCACAACGCTGTTGCCGTGGACATGGCTCTGGGTGGCTCGTCAAACACCGTGCTGCACCTCCCCGCCGTGTTTGGAGAGGCGAATCTGGCGCTGTCACTCGATATTTTTGATGCGATCAGCCGCAAGACGCCCAACATCTGTAAACTTTCTCCGGCTGGCACCCAGCACATCGAAGATCTGCACCGGGCAGGCGGCATTCCAGCCGTGCTTGCCGCGTTGCGGGAAAAGGAGCTGATCCACGGCGACGCCTTGACTGTCACCGGGCGCACCGTTGATGAGAATATCAAGGATGCCGGGAGTAAGGTACTGGACACAAACGTCATTCGGGCGGACGCACCCTACGCCAAAGAAGGCGGCATAGCCATTTTGCGCGGCAACCTCGCCCCTGAAGGCGCGGTGGTGAAGCAATCTGCGGTTGCACCGGAAATGATGGTGCGCGACGTGACCGCTTGTGTGTATGAGAGCGAAGAAGACGCCGTGGAAGCCATTCTCGGTGGCAAGATCGTCAAGAACAACGCGGTCGTGATTCGCTATGAAGGGCCTCGCGGTGGGCCGGGAATGCGGGAAATGCTCACCCCCACCTCTGCCATCGTGGGCATGGGGCTGGGTGCGGATGTGGCGCTCATCACGGACGGGCGCTTCAGTGGCGGAAGCC
>JAVVPW010000210.1:2433-2698 GCA_036655575.1 Bilophila sp. | reverse complement strand
GATGGGGCTTTTGGTTGGTGCAGCGCAGGCCGCAGTGCTCACGGTCGGCGCGTCTCCCACGCCGCACGGCGAACTTTTGAAAGTCGCGGCAGAGATTCTGAAACCACAGGGCATCGAACTGAAGATCGTTGACTATTCCGACTATGTGCAACCCAACATGGCGCTGGAAAGCAAAGAACTCGACGCCAACTTTTTTCAGCACAAGCCCTATCTCGATGACTTCAATAAGGAAAAGGGCACGAAGCTGACCTCCATTGCGGCGGTA
>JAVVPW010000210.1:0-2423 GCA_036655575.1 Bilophila sp. | reverse complement strand
AATCTCAAGAAGGGTGCCATTGTGGCTGTCCCGAACGACACCACCAATGAGGCGCGTGCGCTTCTCCTGTTGCAGGCTGAAGGCTTCATCAAGCTGAAGGCTGGCGCGGGGCTGAACGCCACCAAGCGCGACATCGCCGAAAATCCCAAACAGCTCAAGATCGAAGAAATCGAAGCTGCCCAGCTTGTACGCGCCCTGCCGGACGTGGACATCGCCATCATCAACGGCAACTACGCCATCCTCGGTGGTTTGAAGGTCAAGAACGCGCTGGCTGCTGAAGCCGCTGACTCTGTAGCCGCCACCACCTACGCCAACATCCTTGCGGTGCGGATGGGTGATGAAAACCGTGCGGAGCTGAAAGCCCTTGCCGCTGCCCTCAAGAGCGACACGCTGAAGGAATACATGAATAAAACCTACGCCGGCGCTGTCGTTCCCGCGAAATAAGGTCGGACGGTTTTTCAGGTTGTAGAAACTCTCAAGGGAGGGGGAACACGGGAGACACCCGCGTTCCCCCAGCCCCTACACTTGCCACGCAAGGTGATGACGCTTACTTTACGGCATGGACACAACTCTTTCCTCTGCGCCGACTGACGCCGCTCCTCCGCTGTTTCGACTGCACACCGAGTACAAGCCGACTGGCGACCAGCCCGGCGCTATCGAACAGATCGCCTCAAACATTGAGGCCGGGGTCAAGGATCAGGTACTGCTTGGCGTTACAGGCTCAGGCAAGACGTTTACGGTGGCGAACGTCATCGCCAAAGTGAACCGCCCAGCGCTTGTGCTTGCGCCCAACAAGACGCTGGCGGCCCAGCTCTACAACGAATTTCGCGCCCTGTTTCCTGACAACGCCGTTGAATATTTTGTGAGCTATTACGACTATTACCAGCCGGAAGCCTATGTCCCTGCCTCGGACACCTACATTGAAAAAGATTCCGCCATCAACGACGACATCGACAAGCTCCGCCACGCCGCAACCCACGCCCTCCTGACGCGGCGCGACGTCATCATTGTGGCCTCGGTGTCGTGTATCTACGGTCTGGGTTCCCCAGAATACTACGCCCGCCTGATCATCCCGGTCGAAGCAGGGCAGAAGGTGAGTCTTGACAAAATCCTGACCCAGCTCATCGAAGTGCAGTATGAACGCAATGATATAGATTTTCACCGGGGTACGTTCCGGGTGCGGGGGGATGTGCTGGAGGTGATCCCAGCCTACGAACACGAGCGCGCGTTGCGGCTGGAATTTTTTGGAGACGAGATCGAAGCGGTACGGGAAATCGACCCGCTGACAGGCGAGATCCTCGGCAACATCGGCAAGACCGTGATTTATCCCGCCAGCCACTATGTGACGGACAGGGACAATCTGACGCGAGCCATGTCTGACGTGCGCGACGAACTAGGTGAGCAACTGCGTGTGTTTGCAGCAGAAAACAAACTCGTGGAAGCCCAGCGTCTGGAGCAGCGCACCCAGCTTGATCTTGAAATGATGCAAGAACTTGGGTACTGCACGGGGATTGAAAACTATTCCCGCCATCTTGACGGACGCAAGGCCAAAGATCCGCCCGCCACCTTGCTGGATTATTTTCCTGAGGATTTTGTGCTGTTTGCGGATGAATCCCACATCAGCATCCCGCAGGTTGGGGGCATGTTCAAGGGGGATCGTTCGCGCAAGAGCACGCTTGTCAATTTTGGGTTCCGTCTGCCGTCAGCGCTGGACAACCGACCGCTGGAATTTCCTGAATTTCTTGAGCGGCTCAATCAGGTTGTCTATGTGTCCGCGACGCCCGGCCCGTGGGAGCTGAAGCGCTCTGAGGGCATTGTGGCCGAGCAGATCATCCGGCCTACGGGGCTGCTTGATCCAGAAGTGGAAGTCCGCCCGATCAAGGGGCAGATCGACAGTCTGCTGGGCGAGTGTCGCTTGCGAGCCGAGCAGGGGGAGCGGGTGCTTGTGACCACGCTTACCAAGCGCATGGCAGAGGATCTGACAGAATACCTGAACAACGCCGGGGTAGCCACGCGCTACCTGCATTCGGACATCGACACGATGGAGCGCATGGCGATCATCAAAGCCTTGCGGGCGGGCACGTTTGACGTGCTTGTGGGGATCAATCTGCTGCGCGAAGGGCTAGACATCCCGGAAGTCTCGCTGGTTGTCATTCTCGACGCGGACAAGGAAGGGTTTTTGCGTTCCGCAGGTTCGCTCATCCAGACCTTTGGGCGTGCGGCACGCAACGCCAAGGGGCGGGTGCTCCTGTTTGCGGACAGCATCACCCGTTCGATGGAAACCGCGATGGGTGAAACCGCGCGGCGGCGGATCAAGCAGGAAGCGTGGAACAAAGCGCACGGCATCACGCCAACGACGATCATAAAATCGCTTGTCACGCCCTTTGACTCGCTGTACAGCACCCCTTCCGAGGGCACAGCCA
>JAVVPW010000209.1:0-2703 GCA_036655575.1 Bilophila sp. | reverse complement strand
ACTTCATTCTGCTACGCAGAGTGCCATTGAGAAGGTCACCGTTGAGAATCGCGTTCTCAAAGGTGACCTTTTCAAAAAAACACCGTTTTCCTAAAATCCACACTGCAACGGCTTTTCACTTTGAAACGGCTTTGCCCCCGGAGACACTGGGCTTCTGCGTCTGCATGAGGTGCGCCTTGCAGAGCAGTTCTGGGCGGTATTCAAAGTGCATCAGGTCAAATTTGTTCCATTTGCCACCCCAGATGAAACCATTTGCCTCAAACAGCTCCACGATAGCTTGCGGATAGCCCGCATACTGAGGGCGGGAACGCTTCCAGCGCCAGTACGCGCCGTGTGCGGGATTGAGATCAATGGCGATGCCGTAACTGTGCGCACTCAATCGCGTTGTTCCACTGATCACCCGCCAGAAAAAAGCGCCGCCGAGCGGAAACACAAACGGCCTCACCGCCGGATCGGTTGCCAGCCGTTCAAGTTCCGCCGCTACCCGCCGAAAAGCCCCGTCCATGCCGTGCCGCGCTGCAACCTGAAGCTGTTCTGCACCCATTCGTACCGTCACCAGTTTCTGACTGCCCCGATCAGAACCGTACAACGCGGCAAACAACGACGCGGAACGTGTTCGACCGGGATTGACGCCTTGTGGTGGGACAGCGCAAGCCGCTTCAAGGGGATAAACGTCTGCCATGCTCTGACGCACGGTGGCGTTTTCTGGAACACCGTCACTGCTGTAGCGAACAGGCGCGGTGTCTGCGTAGAGCACTTTTCTGCCATCGTGCAACACCAGCCAGATTGTCCCGTCTGTCCCTTCCTCCAGTCCGCGCACAACATCGGGATAGGCACGCTGAAGACACAAGAGATCCACATCCTGCTCAAAACGTAGCTGTTCTTCCTCAGCACCAACAGACGGATGCGCACCCGTTGCCGCCACCGAAACCACCAGCAACGCGCCCAAAAAAACGCACACCCCCAGAGCGCGACTCAAAAAAAATCCGCTCCAGAATCTTTTTTGCCCACCACCTGTCACCACGCCGCACGCTCCATATAAAAAAACACCTCAAAACACGCCGGGTCAAGGGGCGGCTCGCCCCTTGCAGGGTGCAGGGGCAGCGCCCCTGCCTTTCTCTCTTTGTCCTTCCTACTCTCCCCATTCTCCCTACTCTCCCTACTCTCCTCGCTCGCCAAGCCATGCCGCAAAGGCTGCACGGGCGCGCGCGGCGTACCATGCTTTGCGTTCTTTCTTTTTCACCCGCGCCTCAGGCTCAGGCATGAGTCCAAAATGGACATTGGAAGGCTGAAAACGCTTGGACGGCATGGCGAGATGCGCGAGTAAGGCTCCTAGCGCGGTTGTCACCGGCGGAGGCGCAAGGGCTGTCCCTTCAAATTTGTGAGCCAGCAACATTCCGACCCACAACCCGCAAGCCATTGATTCCACATACCCTTCCACGCCAGTGATCTGCCCGGCAAGGTGGATGCGCGGACGGGAACACAGGGCAAGCTCACTGTTCAGCGCGGTTGGCGCGTTGACATAGGTGTTGCGGTGCATACTGCCAAACCGTACAAATTCGGCGTGTTCCAGCCCCGGAACCAGCCGAAAACAGGTGCTCTGCGCGGCATACGTCATCTTTGTCTGACAGCCCACCAGATTGAACATGGTACGGTTGCTGTTCTCTGGCCTTAGCTGAAGCAGCGCGTACGGGCGGCGCCCTGTGCGCGGGTCCGTGAAACCAACGGGCTTGAGCGGCCCAAAAACCAGCGTCCTGTCGCCCCGTTCTGCCAGCGCTTCCACAGGCATACAGCCTTCAAAATGCTTTTCTTCCTCAAATTCCCGACTCGCAACCTTGTCGCCTTCCAAAAGCCCTGCGTAAAATCGCCGGTATTCTTCTTCGGTCATCGGGCAATTGAGATAATCCCCTGCGCCCGGCTCCTCATAGCGCGAACCCCAAAAAGCGACTGAAAGATCAATGGAATCCGCCGCCACAATGGGCGCTATGGCGTCATAAAAATACAGATGCTCACCACCCACCGCCTGTGATAACGAGGCGGACAAATGTTCGCTGGCAAGGGGGCCTGCCGCAATCACAACACGCTCAAAGGCATCCAGCTCTGGCGCGTCAAGACCGGGAATTTCCTTGCGAATCAAGGTGATATTCTCTTCTGCCTCCACCAGAGCCGTTACCTCTGCCGCAAACAGCTCCCGATCCACCGCCAGTGCCTTGCCTGCGGGAACGCGGGTGGCGTCTGCTACAGACATGAGCGCACTGCCAAGCTCGCGCAATTCCTGTTTGAGCAAGCCTATCCCAGACGCTATCTCGTCAGAACGGAACGAATTGGAACACACCAGTTCTGCAAGCTGTGGGCTAGAATGCGCCGGAGAACAGGCTGCTGGTTTCTGCTCAAACAATGTGACGCCGAATCCTCTCCGAGCAAGCTGCAACGCGCATTCGCACCCCGCAAGTCCTGCTCCAACAATGGCAACTCGTTGTATAGTCATGGTATCCTGAGTATGGTTGAATCGTAGGTGTTCCCCAAGCGAGAACTCTTTCCCTACCATGCCAAATCCCGCGCCATCGGTCGAGAAAAATCTCTGCTGGCTCTTGTCCAGTTCGTTCTTGCTCACCCGTTCGGTTTCCGGTATATTCAGGCGGCATCGCTCTCTAGAGCAGATTATTTTTGAAATGTTGCGCATTTCAAAAATTCATTTTGGGG
>JAVVPW010000208.1:0-2727 GCA_036655575.1 Bilophila sp. | reverse complement strand
TTCGTGGGCGTTGATAACCTACACCACCACGCTCACGCTGGTCACGTTGTTGCCCATTGTGCTTGTGGTTTCACTGGTCACACCGCAGGCCGTGTCTGGCTTGCGCACGCTTGACCGCTTTCGTGATTCAGGTTGGCTGCAAAGTCAGGAAGCGCTGGCTTTGTTCACGTCGGCTGATGTCTGGCTCAAAAAACTGCCGGGACTGGAAGGCGGACTCGATCAACTCGCCAGCACCGCCGCAGGACTTGCCGGCACCGCTGCCCGCACGGTTCTTGCCAGCGGTGTTGGACTGGCAGGAGGGGCGTTTCAGGCGCTGCTTGTGCTGTTCTTGTTCATCATGATCACTGTGCTGTGTGTGACCAACGCCAAGCTGATCCACGAATTTACCTGCCGTCTGACCACCCTGCCCCAAGCCGTTGTTGACCGCTTTACCGTGACCATCCGCAAGGCCATTTTCGGCGTTCTGGTGGGTGTTGTCTTTGTCGCGCTCATTCAGGGCGTGCTCTGCGGAATCGGTTTTGCCTTTGCCGGGGTGCCGCAACCAGCCTTCTGGGGACTCATCGCCGCGTGCGTCGCTCCTATTCCGTTCATCGGTACCGCGCTGGTCTGGGCTCCGGTCTGTATCTGGCTCTGGCTGACGGGCGCGACTGTGGCCTGCATTGGTCTTGCGATCTGGAGTGCTCTTGTGGTGGCTGGGGTGGACAACCTGCTGCGTCCGTTCTTCCTGAAGACAGGAATAGACGCTTCCGTGGTGGCGCTTGTGCTCTCCATCTTGTGCGGACTGGCGGCTTTCGGGCCTATTGGGGTTTTTGCAGGGCCAGTGCTGGTGGCTGTTGCCATTCAGGCGGCACGCGAAAGCACGGCAAGCTGTCCGTCTATCGAAGGTACAAATCCGGTGATCCCCCCAAGCTCTCCTTTGAATGTACGCCAAAAAAGCCCTGTGCATTCTGACAAAAACGTCTAGAGTAATGGCTCTAACCTTGCCTTGAAGTAGAAGAAAAGAACCGCACAAGTAAAGAACTTTGTACCTGATAAGGGTGTTTACAAGCTGTCGCATATGGCTATTGTATGGAAGATACAAAAGACGCCCCTCGTCGTCTTTCATGCAAGGACACGAACGCTGTTCTTGATGTACAAACATATAAAGGAGTAGTCTATGTTCCATACGTTCAAAGCCATGACACTCACTGCCGTTCTTGTTGTCATGACGCTGGCAGTTTCTGTGCAGGCCGCACCTGTTGTTCCTGATTTTGTTCCACTGGTGCAGTCTGCAAGTAAAGCTGTGGTCAATATCAGTACTGAAAAAAAAGTTTCACAGGGACGCGGTGGCATGCCTTCAGACATGTTCCGTGGTCTGCCCCCAGAGTTTGAACGCTTTTTTGAGCAATTTGACCGTGGCGACAACAACGCCCGCCCGCGCACCCAGCGTGCGCTTGGTACCGGGTTTCTCATTTCCGCTGATGGCTTTATTGTCACCAACAACCATGTGATCGCGGGTGCGGACACCGTGCTTGTGAGTCTGCAAGGGGCGAGCGACAAGGATAAGCCCCTCACCGCACAAGTCATTGGGTCAGATGAAGAAACCGACCTCGCGCTCCTCAAGGTCAAAGCGGATAAAACCTTGCCCTACCTGTCTTTTGGCAATTCCGACAAGATGGAAGTGGGTGAATGGTTGCTCGCCATTGGCAATCCTTTTGGTCTGGGGCACACGGTTACGGCGGGTATTTTGAGTGCCAAGGGGCGGAATATTCAGTCCGGGCCTTTTGACAACTTCCTGCAAACCGACGCCTCCATCAATCCCGGCAACAGCGGCGGCCCGCTCATCAATATGGAAGGCAAGGTCATTGGTATCAACACGGCTATCGTTGCCAGCGGACAGGGCATCGGGTTTGCTATTCCCAGCACCATGGCTGAGAGGATTGTGGATCAACTGAAGCACGACAAGAAAGTCAGCCGGGGCTGGATTGGTGTCACCATTCAGGATCTGGACGACAACGGCGCCAAAGCGCTTGGACTTACCGAGTCAAAGGGTGCTCTCATCGGTTCCGTCCTTTCCGGCGAACCTGCTGACAAGGCTGGCATGAAAGACGGCGACGTGGTTATCGAAGTCAACGGCAAGCCTGTTGAAGATTCCAGTGCGTTGCTGCGGGCTATCGCAACGGAAGCCCCCGGTTCGAATGTCAAATTGACGGTGCTGCGCGGTGGCGAAAAGAAAGAGCTTACCGTACAGCTTGGCGAACGCAACACCAAGACCGCTGATCTTGGCAAATCTGGCAAGGGTGACGAAATCGCTCCTGCCGTGCTCGGACTTTCCGTCCGCCCGCTGACCGCAGAAGAATCGCGCACCGCAGGTCTGAAGCGCGGAACAGGCCTGTTTGTGGTGCGTGTGGAACAGGGAAAGCCCGCTGCTGAAGCGGAACTGCGCCCCGGTGACATCGTGCTCACCGCAAACCTGAAGCCTCTGCGCTCCTCCGAAGACTTCGCCAAGGTCATTCGTGAAGACGCTACAAAACGCGGCGCTGTCATGCTCCAGATTCAGCGCGCCAACCAGACCTTCTTCAGAACCCTTCCCTTGACGGCTGAATAAGGCAAGGCAGTGTCGGGGGAAAGAAGCCCGTCTTCTTTCCCCCAAAAAACAAAAGAGGGGATACCCCCTTGAACAAGAGAAGGAATGGTGCGAAACCTTCCTTCTCTTCTTTCTCCAGAGCATTTTCATTTTGAAAATGC
>JAVVPW010000207.1:2564-2797 GCA_036655575.1 Bilophila sp. | reverse complement strand
ACAAGACCGTTTTTTTGTGCGACGCTGGGTAACGCCACTCACCGACAATAGGGTGTGGATGCTAGATGATTACAACGACTAACGGCGACGTAATCGGTATTTGAGGCTCTCTATCAGTGATCCACAAGGCTTGAAGGGGAAAGGTGAAGGTCAGATTCCCTTCTATCACGCCCTTATACAACGGCGTACCAGCAATGAGAAGACGTTATTCCTAAGCGCATCCTGCACAGCAG
>JAVVPW010000207.1:0-2554 GCA_036655575.1 Bilophila sp. | reverse complement strand
TGGACGCCAGTGCTGTCACAGCCAAGGTCATTGAGTTCCCAAGCGCGGCGGCTCTTTTTTTCGCCGTGGCTGAAATCGACCTCGATCACATGCCGGAATGGGGCGAACGCCGAACACACACCCATGCCCCTGCTGATCCTGTGGGAGGGTACTGATGTGGCTGTCATTGTGTACGCACCGACCATCCTGCGGAGTATGGAGGAGATCAAGAAGGCCTTTGGCGTTGGCGACAAGCAGATCCGGGCGTGGGTGGAGCAGGGCGCACCCATCGCTGTGGAAGGGGAGGGTAAAAAGGTTCGTTACAGTGCGGAGCTGGTCAGGTTACAACTGTGGCGTGAAGAGCGTCATGTTGGGAGAATGTCCAGTCTGATTGGCTTGCCCACAGCTGTGGCGTAGCGGGCAATGGTCTTGATGGAAATATTCTTGCCTGATTCGATGCGGGCAATGGAAGACTGCGTGACGCCCATCCTTCCGGCGACTTCAGCTTGTGTCATGTCCGCGTCAGCACGCGCATTGACCAGTGCTCGTGCAATAGCAAATTCCTGTTCCAGCGCGTCATAACTGGCCTTAAATTCAGGATTGTCCAGCATGGCGGGCAGATCGTCAAGAACTCTCATCCCCATCTTATACAACCTCCTTTGCACGTTTCAGAGCGATTTTTATTTCATCCTGTGGTGTTTGCTGTGTTTTTTTGACGAACGACCGGACAATGACCACACGGCGTCCTGACACGGCAACATACATGCTTCTGGCTATGCCATCCTTTCCCCGTCCACGCATTTCCCACAGTTTTCCCTGAACAGGACGAACGTAGGGCATTCCTACACGTTCCAGTCCTGCCTCTTCGATCAGTGCAATGATTTTGAAAATGGACGCAAGCATGTCGAGAGGCAGGCTGAGTGTTTCCGCCCTGACCGTTTCGTTGAGGTATTCTACTGTCCAGTTCATGGGTGTTTTTATCGCATATATTCGATATGTCGTCAATCCTCAAAAAGCTGTCAACCCCTCCTGTGATACTCCCCAGATACTCCTGAGATACGCCTGAGACTGTCCTGCCCAAAACCCCATGCTACACTCCCGCTCAAAAGCAGGAGCGTTTTTATGCCTATTCACACAGCCGTCATTCGCGCTTTTCTGGGCAAGTGGGAGACCTCGCAGACGCAGGCGTACATCCCGCATCGGCGGAAGAATTTTACCGGACACAACGATCTTGCCGCGTGCGGTGATGTGATCGCTTCATCCGGTGTGACCATCGGTACTGGGCTTGATCTTGGTCAGCAGAGCGAGGCGGAACTTGGGCGCATGGGCGTGCCTTCCGGGCTGATTGCGCGCTTTTGTCCGTACCTCGGACTGAGGCGGGAGGAAGCGGACTTTGCCCTTGAGCGTACGCCTCTGACCATCACCGAGGCTGAACGCGAAGCTCTCGATGAAGCTGTCCACGCCGACTACATCCGCCGCGCTGCAAACCGCTTTGACCGCGCCTCTGAACTGGCGTTTGAGGCTGTCCCTGCCGAAGCGCAGGCCGTGATTGTATCGCTGTTCTATCAGCTCGGCGATGGTGCGGAAAAGTACCCAAAGACATGGGCGCTGCTCTGTGCAGGTAGATTGCGTGACGCGGCGCACGAGCTAAAGACGGGGTTCACCAAGTACGCAAACCGCCGCGCTGATGAAGGGCGACTGCTGGAACGCATCGAGGGGGTAAGGCTATGAACCTGAATCCTTTTTCTGCACTCACAGACCTTCTGGGTACCCTTTCTAACAAAGTCGTTCCAGACAAAAGCAAGATTGTTGAAGGCCAGAATCGCATCAATGAGCAGGAAGTAGCAGGCGCACCTGTTTCGTTCCTGCGACTGTGGCGCGGGTTTCTCGGCTGGGTGCTGGCGTTGTTGTTCGCGTGGGAAGCTGTTGTGCGACCTGTCGTCAGCACCTATTGGCCTGACGCAACTCTTCCGCCGTCAACGTTACAGGAGATCATGCGGCTCTTGATTGGCATGTTGGGTCTGGGATGGTGAGGTATGTTTGATCTCGCGTGGAAGGAAGTCGCTATTGCGTTGCTGGCGTTGGCATGGGGGGCGGTTTGCTGGTGGTGCGGGCGCATCCAGACCCGCGTTGATCGGCAATCCGATGACATGGCTGCGTTACGGGAAAGCCTCCCGCACACCTACGTTCTGAAGACAGACAACAACGACCGTCTGCAACGTATTGAAGACAAGCTGGATCGCGTGATTGAGCACATGGGGGAAAAATGAACGCACGACAACGCCGCAAGCCATTTCGGCAAGGCACTGACAAGGACATCCTGACTCGACTTGAAGCCAAGACAGATCTGATCCTTGACCGCTGTGGTCATATGGAACGGCAAAGTGTCCTGCTTGGTGCGGTTTCGGGTGCTCTTGCTGGCGGCATCATGTCTGTCTGCATCGCCTACGCAAAGGCCTTGTTCGGGGTGCGCTGATGGCCCACCCGCAAAGCAAGCGCATGGCCTTGCGCTCGGCCTATTGCTACAAGGCCTTGTCTCTTGAGGAGGCCGCCGCGCTTGTCGGTATTGCCGCAG
>JAVVPW010000206.1:0-2817 GCA_036655575.1 Bilophila sp. | reverse complement strand
AAATTTGCATCATCATGAGCGCTCTTTTTAGGGATCATTCCTGAAAAGGGTTGCAAATATGCGACTAGAGGGGT
Source organism: Bilophila sp. (assembly GCA_036655575.1). Lineage (GTDB taxonomy): Bacteria > Desulfobacterota > Desulfovibrionia > Desulfovibrionales > Desulfovibrionaceae > Bilophila. The sequence continues at coordinate 2,743 of JAVVPW010000206.1, read as the reverse complement.
ACAGGCCGGTTCAGGCCTGAAAGCGCTGTTTTGTAATCGTGCCAAGTTGTAGCATAAAGAGAAAATTGTGTCGGCTGGCACGAGCCTTGCTCTAGTATAAACAAGACAAGTGAAGAAGCGAACGAGAAACCAGAAGGTTTCCCCTTCGATAACCCAACATAACCTTCATCCCTAAAAACGGAGTTCGTCATGACTCAGGTAACCGAATGCTGCAGATCCCCGCATGAACAGCGCCTTCTTGACCAGATTGAAGGCAAAGAAGATGCGTTTCGTGCTTCCCACAAGCGCGTGTTCAAGCTGCTTGAGGGTTTCGACGGCAAAAAACCCGCTATTGACGTAGAACGCGCTCTTTATTTCACGCAGTCCATGAAAGAAACCGAAGGCGAAGCTCTTGTGCTGCGCTGGGCTAAAGCTCTCATGCACATCGCCAAGAACATGACCGTGATCGTGCAGGACGACCAGCTGTTGCTGGGTCGCGCTGGCGCTCTTGAAGGTCGTTACGGCATTCTGTACCCCGAACTGGACGGCGACTTCCTCGGTCTGGCTGTGAAAGAACTGCCGAACCGTCCCCAGTCCCCGGCTTCCATCAGCGCCGCTGACGCCAAGATCGTGGTTGAGCAGATCGCTCCTTACTGGCAGGGCAAGACCTACCATGAAGACCTCAACAAGTCCCTTCCTGCTGAAATCCACAAGCTGACCTACGACGATCCCGAAGGCCTGATCTCTCGCTTCATCGTCAACGAAACCTCCTCGTTCCGCTCCTCCATTCAGTGGGTGCCGGATTTTGAAAAGATTCTGAAACGCGGCTTCAACGGCATCAAAGCCGAAGCTCTGGAAAAATTGGCCGCTCTTGACAACGACAGCCCCAAGGATCAGATCGACAAGCGTCCTTTCCTCGAAGCCATTGTGCTCGTGTCTGACGCCATTGTGCTTTGGGCTAACCGTCACGCTGAAGCTGCCCGCAAGGTTGCTGCTACCTGCACCGATCCTGCCCGCAAGGCCGAACTGCTCAAGATGGCTGAAAACGCTGAATATGTGCCTGCCAATCCGGCTCGTAACTTCTACGAAGCTGTGCAGTCGCAGTGGTTCACGCAGATGTTCTCGCGCATCGAACAGAAGACCGGTACCACCGTTTCCAACGGTCGTATGGACCAGTACTTCTACCCCTTCTTCAAGAAGGACATGGAAGAAGGCAAGCTGACCGAAGAAAAGGCACTCGAACTGCTCGAATGCATGTGGGTCGGCATGGCTGAATTCATCGACATGTACATCTCCCCCGCTGGCGGCGCGTTCAACGAAGGCTACGCTCACTGGGAAGCTGTGACCATCGGCGGACAGACCCCCGAAGGTGTCGATGCTACCAACGATCTGACCTACTTGTTCCTGAAGTCCAAGCGCGAGTTCCCCCTGCACTACCCCGACCTCGCCGCTCGTATCCACAGCCGTTCGCCCGAACGCTACCTCTATGACGTTGCTGAAACCATCAAATTTGGTTCCGGCTTCCCCAAGCTTTGCAACGACGAAGAAGTGGTTCCGTTGTATGTTTCCAAGGGCGCAACCTTTGCTGAAGCGCTGGATTATGCGGTTTCCGGTTGCACCGAATGCCGTATGCCCAACCGCGACACCTACACCTCCGGTGGCGCGTACACCAACTTCGCTTCCGCTGTGGAAATGGCGTTGTACAACGGCAAAATGAAGAAGTACGGCGATGTGCAGCTTGGTGAAAAGACCGGCGACGCCCGCAACTTCAAGACATGGGAAGAATTCTGGAACGCCTACAAGATCCAGCATCATGTCCTGCTGCGCGCCACGTTCATTCAGGAATATGTGGTTATCAATACCCGCGCCAATCACTTTGCAGCGCCCATGCTTTCTGCCATGCATGACCTTTGCATGAAACATTGCCTCGACCTCCACACCCCGCACATTCCTGACGGCGTGGATCTGGGTTACTTTGAATTCATGGGTCTTGGCACAGTTGTTGACTCTCTGTCAGCCATCAAGAAGCTCGTGTTTGAAGAAAAGAAGCTGACCATGGATCAGGTCATCACCGCTCTTGAACACAACTTTGAAGGCTACGAAGATGTGCAGCATCTGTTGCGCTCCGCTCCTTGCTACGGCAACGACGACGACTACGCTGATGAAATCGGCCTCGAACTCGACCGCCTGTGCGTGGAATACGGCGCCAAGTACTCGAAGGATCTCGACATCAACAACGACGTGCGCTATGTGCCCTTCACCTCGCACGTTCCCTTCGGTAAAGTGGTTTCCGCTACACCGAACGGCCGCGTAGCGTGGTTCCCGCTGTCTGACGGTTCTTCGCCTTCTCACGGTGCTGACGTGAATGGCCCCACCGCCATTCTGCTTTCCAACCACAACACCAAGAACTACGGGATGCGCGCTCGTGCAGCTCGTCTGATCAACGTGAAGTTCACGCCGAAGTGTGTTGAAGGTGAAGCCGGAACCGAAAAGCTCGTGTCCTTCATCCGCACCTGGTGCGACCTGAAGCTGTGGCACATCCAGTTCAACGTCATCAACGCTGATACGCTGGTGAAGGCTCAGAAGGATCCGCAGAAGTACCGCAACCTGATCGTGCGCATCGCCGGGTACAGCGCCTACTTTGTTGACCTGACCCCCGATCTGCAGAACGACTTGATTGCTCGTACCGCACATGACCAGATCTAACACCTTGCAGTAAACATCCCGTTGTGATCCTTTTCTTCGCCTCCGCAAGAGAAGGATC
>JAVVPW010000205.1:0-2831 GCA_036655575.1 Bilophila sp. | reverse complement strand
ATCAAGCGCTACTATTTTAATAAGACCGCTCTTGAAGAAGGCTATACCGCTCTTGCCACTGGACACAATCTTGACGACGAAATCGCCCGACTTTTCAGCAACACGTTGCGCTGGGACGTTGGCTATCTCTCAGATCAGGGGCCTTGTCTTGACGGCGAAGATGGTTTTGCGCGCAAAGTCAAGCCCTTCTGGAGATTGACGGAATTTGAAACCGCCACCTTCGCCTTTCTTGAAGATATTGAATACCATTATGCGCCCTGCCCGTATAGTACCGGAGCGACCTTCACGTTTTATAAAGGTCTCTGGAATCAGCTTGAAGAAGAAATGCCGGGGCGTAAGCTGGCTTTTTATACCGATTTTCTCAAGCGTGGACGCCCTGCCTTTGCCCACGTTGAAAAACAGTCTGGCGACACCCTCGCCCCGTGCCCTCGGTGTGGCTATCTCACGTCCTCCACACTGTGCGGGGTCTGCCGTATCCGTGAAGTTGTGAACAGTGATGCGGATGAGAAGGACGGCATGGAGCTGACTCTCCCCCCTCTTTCCCCAACGCTCTAAAAGGCTGCGTTCATGAGTATCAAAGAACGATTTTCTAGGGAGCCGTTGTACCTGATGGACGGGTCGGCTTTTGTGTACAGGGGCTTTTACGCGAATCAGAGTATGCAGCGTTCTGACGGTTTTCCGACGAGCGCGCTTTTTATTGTGGCGCGTATTCTCATGCGTATCCTGCGAGAAGAACAGCCGTCACACTTTGCCTTTGTGCTTGACGGACACGGCCCGCACTTTCGGCACGCGCTCTTCCCGCTGTATAAGGCACAACGCAGCGCAACTCCTGAAGATCTGATCCGCCAGATTGACCCCATCCATCGACTGGTCAAGGCACTCGGTCTGCACCTTGTTGTTTCAGAACAGTGCGAGGCCGATGACTGCCTTGCTTCTCTGACGGTGAACCACCGTGAGCAACGCCCTGTCGTGCTTGTCGCCACCGATAAGGATCTCAAGCAGTGCCTGCATCCAAATGTTCTGATGTGGGACCCCGCGAGTAAAGATGAAAAAATCGTTACGCTACAACGCTTTGTGGAAGAAACAGGCCTGACACCCGCACAATGGCCCGATGTTCAGGCCGTTATCGGTGATTCGAGTGACAACATCCCCGGCGTTCGCGGTGTGGGGCAAAAGACGGCGGAAAAAATCTTCCGCGACTACCCAACGCTTGAGGCTATCCGCGACGGCTTTGACACCCTCCCACCGGCATGGCACAAAAAATTCGAGGGGCAACTTGAAGCCATGTTCCTGTACCGCAAGCTCACTACGCTCAATACCGAACAATGCGCAGAGGTTACGCTTGAGAACATGGTGGTGCGTCCCGTCAATCGACAGGAAGCCGCTACCCTGTTACGCGAATTTGAATTGCATTCACTGGAGCGTGAACTTGCGGGGCTGATCCGTGACGGGCGGGTACAGGTGGACGACACCGCTCCCCCGGTACAGTTTGGCGCGCAATCCAGAGGCAAGAGCACACGGCAACTTTCGTTGCTCGACACCCCGACTGCCGCGCCTCGTCCGCGTGTCAGCAGTCTGACAGACCCCGCTTTTATTGGGCTGTTTCCAGCGCTTGATGATCCTTTTGCCCCGTTTTCTGAGGGTGTTATGGGTGTCACCGTGGCTGTGCTTGACGGGAGTGGTGAAGTCGCGCTTGCCGTGGGAGATCGGGAAATCGTCTACACTGGCTCGGTTGCGCCGCTCGTGGAGGCGCTGTCTCCTGCCGCACGCATCGTGACCCCGGATGTCAAGGCGTTGCTCCACGCGCACCCGGCATGGAAGACAATCCCCCCGCAGCAGTGGTTTGACCTTGGACTGGCAAGCTACCTTCTTGAACCGGAAGACCGCGACTACGGCTGGCCTCGCCTTGCGGCGCTGTGGGGTACGGCGCTGGAATTGTCTGTTGCCAGCCCCGGTCTGCTGGCACTCGCTATTGCCGAAAATCTGCAAAAGCGCCTCTCTGGTGCGCATCTTCTTGAACTCATGGAGCGTCTTGAGCTGCCGCTTATCCCCGTCCTTGCGGACATGGAAAGCGCCGGGGTTGTGCTTGACAGCAACGCGCTGACGGCGTTTCTTGAGGAAGTGCAAAAAAAACTGGATAGCCTGACAGAAGAAGTCTACCGCGTTGCCAACGGCCCCTTCAACATCCGCTCCGCGCAACAGCTTGGGGAAGTGCTTTTTACGCATCTGCAACTGCCTGCCGCAGGCAAGACACGCGGCGGGCAAGTGTCCACGTCACAAGATGTACTGGAAAAACTTTCAGGCCAGCACCCGGTTGTTGACGCCCTGCTGGAATTTCGGAAGCTCGAAAAACTCCGTTCCACCTATCTTGAACCCCTGCCACGGCTGATGGGGGCTGACGGACGCATCCGCACAACGTTCAATCAGCTTGCCACAGCCACCGGGCGCCTGTCGTCAAGCAATCCCAATCTTCAAAACATCCCCGTGCGTGGCTCAGACGGGCGGCGGATGCGTTCCTGCTTCACCGCACCTGCCGGGAAGCTCTTGATTTCTGCGGACTACTCACAAGTGGAACTGCGTGTCCTTGCGCACCTTTCACGCGACGAAACCTTGCTCACCGCCTTTCGTGAAGGTGCGGACATTCACGCCCGCACGGCTGGGTTGCTCTACGATGTTGCCCCCTCTGCCATCACGCCAGATCAGCGACGCAACGCCAAGACCATCAATTTTGGTCTGATCTACGGTATGGGGCCGCAAAAGCTGGCGCAGGAGCTGAAAATCCCTCTGTCCGAGGCCAAGACCTTCATGGCACGGTATTTTGAGCGCTTGCA
>JAVVPW010000204.1:0-2832 GCA_036655575.1 Bilophila sp. | reverse complement strand
GTCGTTGCGCAGGGGCTGTACGTCGGCAAAGTATGTGCCGTCGCAGGGATAAACAGCCACGATCTTTGCCTTTTTTGTCATTCGGTAATAGTGTCTGAGATCGGGCATACCGATTTCAACAGCCTTGCGGAGCAGCACCAGCGAGTTGAGATTATCCCCAGCCACGGTCAGCTCCATACAACACGGTGGTTTTGTTGCCAGATACCGCGAGTTCGTGTCGGACTTCCTGCGCTCGCACCGTGCGTACTTCGTCAAGCCTCGCGTCCCGAATGCGGATTTTTCGGCTGTGCTGCAAGCCCGGCAAAAGCACCGAAGTGACCACGCCCATGCTGCCCTCACCAGCGGGCGGGACGTGTGACAGCAGATTTTCCGCCGTCTCGATGGTGTACACGTCGCCCGGTTCGTCGCCGTCCGACCAGCGCAGACCGTCCGCCCCCAGCCAGAGCGCGTGCTTTGAAAAGTCGTGTCCGAACGACCTGTTGAGCGACATGGACAGCTGCTTGATGGCTCGCGCCACGGTCACCCCGGAAAAAAGCTGGTGCGGCAACAGTTCGTCCGGGATGTCCACATCCGCTACAGGCAACCCGGTACGCGCCAGCAACCGGGCTGCTACAATAGAGGCAGGTTCGCGATAAAACGACTCGGTCACGTGCGTGGTCAGCAGACACAGCTCCTTGCCGATGGCTCGCACGCGCACCGTATCCGGGCTTGACCGCTCCCTGCCGTCCACCGTGCCTTCCCACTCGTGCCACAGCGCGGATTCGCCACGATAGCCAAAGCGCACGGTCACGGCGTCGCCAAGTGCCAGCCCGCTCCAGACCGCGCCGTTCGGGTCGGGGACGTCCAGCTCCGCACGGCTCACCACCGCTTGGCGACTGGAGACAAGACTGATGTGCGGCGAGCGCAGCACCTCGATCCCACCGACTTTGCATCTGATTTTGAGTCCCTCGATCATTCCAGATCTCCCGTGATGACGTCGTCAGCGTCGGGTTTTGCGCCGCCGTGTATCTTGTCCAGAGCCGCTTGCGCCAGCTCTTTGGGCGTCGGTGTTTTGGCCTGCGCCGCTTCAAGCCGGACGATGGGCGGGTTGTGCTCCACAAAGCCGAGCGTGACTCGGATGTCGTCGGTCTGGTCGTTTTCCGCTGATTCCAGACGAGAAAACACCACTTGGCGGACACCTCGCGCCTGCAACTGGCTGCTCACGACGTCAAAAATCTGCGGATTGGCCTTGGCATCGTGTTTCAAAAACAGGCCACTCATGATTTCCAGTTTGTCGTAACAGTTGGACTCGTTATCGGTGAGCAGGATCAGTCCGACCATGATGTCGGCGTCTTCCCAGCCTTGCGGCGTCTTTTTGCTGCCGGACGAGCCGTCCACCTTCTGTTCGTCAAACCGTACTTTGCCGTCAATACGCAATTCTGTCAGGATACCGGGAACTTCCTCTCCCCCCAGCCGGATGATGCCGTCTTCAAACATGATTTGCTTCATGCGGGTTCTCCTTCATACGAGGCTACCGTGTTTTGTAACTCTGTCATGAAACCAGCGGCTTCCTTTACACCGGGCAGGTTGATGGCGCTGATGTTGATCGTCGTTGTTCGCCCACATCCGGACACACCTTGGGCAACACTGTGCGCGTTGCCCCTTTCTTCCCGCGCAAAGCTCGGTACGTCCGGAATTTTGATGTCCGGTGCTGTGACCGGAGGCACGGAACGTACGGGCATTTCTGGCGCGGTCAGAGTCGGAAGTTCTGGCGGTTTTTGCCCTGAAAGGGTGTTCCACCAGCTGGAAAGTGTTTCTCCGGCGTCGCCAAGCGCACTACTGACGGACGCGACCAGCGCGCCTGCCCCGGACGTCACGCCTTCGCCCAAGGTGCTCATCATGCGGCTGCCGGAGAGCGTCAGCGTAGACAGGGGGCCGGTGTGGGCGTCCGAGAAAGGCAGGTACTCGCGTACCCCGGACAAAGCGTCCGAAACCGCGTTGACCGGCGCCATCGCCATGCTTTTGATGCCGTCCGCGAACGTGGACAGGAGCTTTGCGCCGGACTCGAACAGGTTGATGCCGTCAAAAAATCCCATGATCCCAGCCCATGCCGCACGGATCGCGTCGCCCACGCCGAACAAATCGCCGAGCAGCGCAAGGCCCTGCCCCATGCCGTCAATGATCGCCCGAAACGCCCCGGCTGCGGCTGGGATGTCGCCCGTGAAAATGCTGACCACAAAGGTCAGACCGTTGACCAGCATGTCCACGGCGTTGACGAGCAAGCCCAGCCCAGTAGCGACAAGATCCACCGCGAGAGCAACCGTTCCACCGAGCATAGTTCCGAAGGTCTCCCACATGGAACTACCCGTGGAAACTTGACTTCCAAAGATTTTAGCCAACAACGGCGTCAGCGTTTCGCCAACGCGGGAAAAAGCCGTGCCGATACTGCCCGCAAGCCGAACGACTGACGAAAAAACATCACCCATGCGTGCAAACACACGTCCGGCAGTCTGCCCGACAATCCCCATGCCTCTTGTCAACATGTTCCAGACACCGGAAAAAAAGCTCTGTAGTTTTTGTCCAACGCTGATAAAAGAAGCCGCGCCTTGCTGGAACGTTTTCACCACGCGCCCACCGAAGCGATCCGCCAGTTCTCTTGCCCCGTCAACCACAAAACGGATGCCTTCTACCAACAGAGCCAGCCCCTTGGCTGCGTAGGTCAGCGCACTGCCGACCGCGCCGCCCAGCACCTTGCCAAACCCTGCCCACGCGGACGTTGCCCCGCCCACCGCGCTACCGTCCATGCTTCCGAAGAGGTCGCCTATGGCAAGCATCAACTCGGCAACAGCCAGC
>JAVVPW010000203.1:864-2836 GCA_036655575.1 Bilophila sp. | reverse complement strand
ACATCTAGAGCTGAAGGGAAGCCTTGCTTGTCCCTGACAACGCAGCACTGCCGAAAGCCCCACTGGGCACACAGGGCGCGTATCCGCTTGCGCAGATCTCTGGGGAGTTTCTGAAGCTCAGATTGCACGGCTCTCTCGCGCCTTGCGGACTTGCTCCGCCAGATACGCTCGGACAGGTTCTAGCTCCCGCACTTGAGGCAAGCCCGCCAGCACTTGCTCTACCTGTCCAGAACACGCGAGTTCCCGGCGTGATCCGGCGAAAAAGAGATCTTGAAGCCATGTCGCCAGCAACATTCTAAAATCATTGATGTAGCGCAGATCGCTGTATCCGGGAACACGCCCCGCCAGCACCGTTTGTACAATATGCGGTGACCACTGTTCTGGTTCGTCAAGGACGTGCAGCACAATGTCGTCGGCGGGGATGGGATCGTTCAGACATTTTGCCATGATGCGCATGATGTCCAGCTTGTCGGCATCGCGTGTCACCTGCGTGACCAGTGCCGCTGTCCCAGAAAAGTTTTTGGGCAACCGATAGCGGTTGTGCAAGGCGATCCCCGCGAGGGTCAGGTGTTGCAGACGGCTCGGCTCGTCCAGAAGAAAGCCCTCTTTTTTGACAACGCGCACCCCAAGCGTACCGTGATTGGTTGACTGCGCGTCGCTGAATGTTTTCCAACGGACAAATTGCGGAAAGCGTCCGGTGTCGTGGTAGAGCGCAGCAAGCAAGGCCGCCCTTCCCGCTTCGCCCTGGATACCTTCGGCTTGTACAATGGTGCGGGCGTGAGCAAGGACATTGAGGGAGTGCTCGCGCTTGAGGCGCAACATGGGGTGAGGATGGCTCTGCAAGTACGCGCCCACAAAGCGTTCAAAACGAGCTTCGTGCGCCGCAATAGCCGCCCATGTCTCAGAACAGAACGTGCTGGATGTCGATTGCGTTGTCATAGACTCTGTGTACTCGCAAGCGCTCGACTGGACAAGTCCTGTCTTTGTTTTTCGTATCCTGTTTAGAGTAAAGGATTTTTATAAAAGCCCGCCGGGTTGATTGTGAGATGCCGCGCCTTCTGGTAGACTGCTTCTCGTTCAAGCCACGCCTCTCTTTCATCCGAACTTTTTCCCGCGAGCAGGATCATGTCTGAATTTGTCCATTTGCATTGCCATACGGAATACAGCCTTCTTGATGGAGCTATCCGGCTCAACGATCTGTGCGCCCGCGCCAAAGATTTTGGGATGCCCGCTGCTGCTATCACCGATCACGGGAATCTGTACGGCGCGGCGTATTTCTATACCACCTGCAAGAGTTACGGCCTGAAGCCCATTATCGGGTGCGAGGTCTATGTCACCAACGATCATACAGACAGGGATTCCGAATTTTCCCGCGTCCGTCACCACCTTATCCTGCTTGCCAAAAGCAACGAGGGCTATCACAACCTCGTCAAGCTGGTGTCTCGCGGCTTTATCGACGGCTTTCACTACAAGCCCCGCGTGGACAAGGCGCTGTTGCGACAATACAGCGAGGGGATCATTGCGCTTTCTGCCTGCCTTGCCGGAGAAATCCCCCGTACACTGCTTGGCAACAACAAGATGCTTAAAGGTGGCGGCACCTTCGACGACGCCATCCTTCAGACGCAAGAATACATGGACATCTACGGCGGGCGCTTTTACCTTGAAGTGCAGTCCAACACCCTGCCCGATCAGGCACAGTTGAATACCAAATTGCTGGAACTTGCGGCGCACACAAAGGTGCCGCTCGTGGCAACCAACGACTGCCACTACTTGAATGCCGACGACGTGGAAGCGCACGATACGCTCTTGTGCATCCAGACACAGGCCAAGATCAACGATGCCAAGAGGATGCGCTTTGACGCACGCGATTTGTACTACAAGTCAACGGAAGAAATGGAAAAAGCCTTCAGCCATGTGCCAGAAGCCTTGTCCAACACCGTGCGCATTGCGGAAGAATGCTTCATTGAAATGG
>JAVVPW010000203.1:0-854 GCA_036655575.1 Bilophila sp. | reverse complement strand
CCACTACTTCCCGGTGTATGATTTGCCGGAAGGCATGACGCTCGACACCGAATTTCAGCGTCTGGCGCGAGAAGGTCTTACAAAACGCCTGAAAGCCCACCCTGACCGGGACACGCTTGACCATCAGCTCTACTGGGATCGCCTTGAAATGGAACTCAAGGTCATCTGTGAAATGGGCTTTCCCGGCTATTTTCTCATCGTGCAGGACTTCATCAACTGGGCGAAAGACAACGATATTCCTGTCGGGCCGGGGCGCGGTTCGGCGGCGGGTTCGCTGGTTGCGTGGGCTTTGCGCATCACAAACCTTGACCCCTTGCCCTACCACCTCATCTTTGAACGCTTCTTGAATATTGAGCGCGTCAGCCTGCCTGATATTGACGTGGATTTTTGCGAAGACAAGCGTGTGAAGGTTATCCAGTACGTCTCTCGCAAATACGGAGCCGATTCCGTGGCGCAGATCACGACGTTTGGAAAGATGAAGGCCAAGGCCGTGGTGCGCGACGTGGGACGGGCTATGGATCTTTCCTTCAAGGAAACCGACAGGATAGCCAAGCTCATTCCCGACGATCTCAAGATGACCATCCGCAAGGCGCTCGATGCGGAACCGGCCTTGAGGGTTTGTCTCGCCACGCCTCCACGCACGCCGCCGGGGTTGTTGTTTCGGACAAGCCGATGGATGAGTATCTGCCTCTCTACAAAGGCAAAAAGGGTGAACTTGTCACGCAGTTCGACATGAAAATGGTGGAAAAAGTCGGACTTGTGAAGTTTGACTTTCTCGGTCTGCGCACCATGACCCTTATCGACAACACCCTGAAGGCCATTGCCGAGCAAGGCAAGACCCCGCCGGATCTGGA
>JAVVPW010000202.1:0-2843 GCA_036655575.1 Bilophila sp. | reverse complement strand
ATTCGATCAGCCGAGGAACCTTGAACGACGCCAGCTTCTGCCGACAAAACGAAACCACTTCGGGAACCGTAAGGTTCTCGCCTTCTTTGGGAACGATGTAAGCCTTGACGGTTTCGCCCCGCGAACGGTGGTTGACCCCCACGGTCACTGCTTCTTGAATCTTGGGATGGGTGTGCAAAACTTCATCGACTTCACGCGGATAGACGTTGTACCCACCCACAATGATCAAGTCTTTCTTGCGGTCAACAATGTAAAAATACCCTTCCTCGTCCATGTAGGCGATGTCTCCGGTGAACAGCCAGCCCTCGCGGATGGTGCGCGCTGTTTCTTCTGGGCGTTGCCAGTACCCAGCCATGACCTGCGGGCCTTTGACGATCAGTTCACCGATCTGGTTGGCTTCAAGCCTCTGCGTCCCGGTTTCAGCGTCCACAATCCGAGCCAGCGTACCGGGCACAGGAACGCCGATCGAACCCGGCTTCTGCTTGCCAAAGACCGGATTGGCGTGGGTCACTGGAGACGCTTCGGTCAGTCCAAACCCTTCTGTGATGGGTGTCCCCGTGCTTTCCTCAAATTTTCGCAACCAATCCACAGGCATGGGCGCGGAACCAGAAATGCAGAACTCAATGTGGTGCAGATCGTAGTTGCCAAGATTTTTTTGCTGTAACAAAGAGATATAGATAGACGGTGCCCCGATGAAGGCGGTGAATTTGTACTTCTTGAAGGCTTCCAGCATATCTGCTGGCACATAGCGCGGCATGGGCACGACCTTGGCACCCATTTTTGCCGGCAAAACAAGGGTGATGGTCAGCCCAAACACATGGAACAACGGGAGCAGAGCCAAAAAAACATGTTCCCGCTCTGGTGGTTGCTTGATGATCGCCATGAGTTGCATGATGTTTGCCATGAGATTGGCGTGGGTCAGCATGGCACCTTTGGAAACGCCTGTTGTGCCGCCCGTGTACTGGAGAACCGCGACTTGCTCGTGCGGTCTGGTCGTCGCCACATTGAGGCGTTCACGGGTTTTGAACAGATCGTTCCACGCCACAACAGTGCGTCCGTCAAACGGTACAGACACCCATGAGCCTTGCCGCCGCGCTGAAAAAGGCTGCAAGAAATTGAGCGGAAAGCGCAAGGCATCCCGAATGCGGGTCACATAGCAGACCTCAAGGCCGAGCTTTTCCCGCATCTGCGCGATCTTTGGCCAAAAAATATCCAGCGTAATCATGTGCTTGACAGCGGCATCGCGCAACTGAGGCGTCAATTCCGATTCCATGTACAAGGGATTTGTCATCACAGCGACAGCGCCAGCCTTGATGACACCCCAAAAGGCCACGAACGTTTGCGGCAGATTGGGGAGCATGATCGAAACCCGATCGCCGGGGGCGATGCCCCGCTGTTGCAGCGAAGCCGCCAGAGCCTCAGCCTTATCCTTCAACTGGCTGTAGGTCATGGCGTTGTTTTGAAACACCACCGCGTCCCTGTTCCCGTGTACCGCCGCCGCCCCATCGAGAATAGAGGCCAGTCCCGCCTCTGGGACAACAATATCGTGTGGAACCCCTTCATCATAAAAGGCGTACCACGGACAATCGCTCTTCTGCTGCAAATCGTTCATTACCGACTCATGTTGCGTAGTATAAACCAAAGTCTCCGAGAGGCCACGGCCGGGTAAAACCCCCATCTACAACGTCACAGCGCGATCCAGACGCGCCAGCGTTTCAGCGCTGCCGATGGCGTCCATGACATCCGGTAAACCGGGGCCACCGAGAGATCCCGTCAATGCCACCCGCAAAGGCTGCGCAACCACTTTAAACTTGACGCCTGCGGCTTCTACATAGCTATGAATGGCCTGTTCCGCAGCTTCTTTGTTCAGGTCAGGGAGCGTAGCAAGGCAGGCGCGCAAGGCTGTTACATGTGCCTTGCCCTCTGGAGTGAGCGCCTTGGCAACAGCCGCAGCATCATACGCCAGCTCAGACGCCTTCACGAGCAGCATGGTAAGGCCTTTTGCCAGCTCAACAAGATTGGTCGCACGTTCACGGTACAGCGGAAGCAGTCGCTCAAGCGTAGCGACAGACACATCCGCAAACCCTTCCTTGACCACAAAGGGCAACGTCAGACGCGCCAACGCATCAAGCGGCGTTTCCCGCAGGTAGTGCGCGTTGAACCACTGCAATTTTTCTGGATCAAAGGCGGATGCCGCACTGTTCAGGCTTTCACCGTCAAACAGTTCCAGCAGTTCCTGCATTGAAAACAGTTCCTTATCGCCATGTGACCAGCCGAGCCGCACCAGACAGTTGACAAGCGCGTGCGGCAGCAGACCGTCTTCCTGATATTCAATGACCGCGCGCGCCCCATGCCGTTTGGACAGCTTCTGGCGATCCGAGCCAAGGATCATGGGCACATGCCCAAACACCGGCAATTCCCACCCAAGTGCCTGATAAATCAAAATTTGCTTGGGTGTGTTGGACACATGGTCGTCACCACGCATGACATGGGTGATGCCCATATCGTGATCGTCCACCACCACAGCCATGTTGTAGGTCGGCATCCCGTCGCCCCGGCGAAGAATCATGTCGTCGAGTTCCGCCACGTCCACCGCAATGGGGCCTTTCACCATATCTGTAAACACAACGCGCCCTTGCGTTGGAACTTTCAGGCGCACCACCCGACCCGGCGCAGGCCCAAGGTGCAACTCGCGGCATCTGCCATCGTACCGGGGCTTGCCACCTGTAGCACGCGCTGTTTCACGCATGGCTTCCACTTCTTCTGCGGTGCAAGAACACCAGTAGGCATTGCCGTTGGCAAGCAACGCATCCACAGCAGCGTTGTACAAGTCTGTGCGCTGC
>JAVVPW010000201.1:0-2869 GCA_036655575.1 Bilophila sp. | reverse complement strand
AAGCGGAAAATCGGGACGAGACGCGCACCCCCGCGCACAGGAACAGCAGCAAGGCAATGGGCATCTCCACGCGCAGATGCAGGTATTCTTTGACCAGCAATCCCGCCACAATACACGGCAGGGTGAACAGCATAAAGGCTTTGGCCTGACGAAAATCCACGCCGCGATCCAGCGCCAGTTGCAGGGTGTTGATGGTCAGCGAGGCGGGCAGCATCATGATTGTACTTCCGAGACGTTCGTTGACAGGGATTCTGGCATAGTCGCCCCGCTGGCTGCGCCGTACAGCGGAGCCACCATGGTTGCCGTGTGGTTCTGGTAATAATCCTGCAAAATTGCTGTGACTTCAGGCCGCAGCAGTCCTTCCGGTGGACTTGACCCTTCCGTGAGGCATTTTCGCAGCAGACTGCCGGAGTGCAACACGCGGTCTTCCGGGGTGTGCGGACAAGTTTTGAGCGTGGCCATACAGCCGCATTTTTTACAGAAAAACGGCCACATGACGCACAGGGGACGGGTAAGCAGGTCTTTGGTGGGCTGGTCGGAAACAGGAATCGTGTCGAAAATTGTCTGCGACTCAAACGGCTCGTAAAAATCCGCAACACCCGCGTGATCCCGCCCCACAATCTGGCAGGACACGCCGTAATTCTGGCGAAACGTGGCGTGCAGCAGGGCTTCTCGCGGCCCGGCGTAACGCATGTCCAAGGGATACCCCGCCACCACCACGCGGTCGCGGGGAAGGTAGTTGTCCACCATCGCCCGGATGCAGGCCAGCCGGATATCTGCGGGCAAATCGCCTTCCTTGAGCGCACCCACCGGCGTGTGGATGAGCAAGGCATCGCCAAGCTCAAGGCCGATACGAGCCAGATATTCGTGCGAACGATGCGGCGGGTTCCGCAATTGCAGACTGATGATGTTCTTCCAGCCCCGCGCATCAGCCATGCTCCGAAAATCTGCCGGGGAAAGCAGGAAATCCGGGGAAAAACGCTCGTCACGCACCAGCACGTCGAGCTTGCCGCCCAGAAAGGTGCGTTTTCGGGAAAAGATGTGCTGCACACCGGGGTGTCGTGCGGGCGCGGTTGCCCAGAATTCCTGAGAATCCTTGCCGTGTCCACGATAAATACGCTCGGCTTCAAGGCGTATATCCGCCTCGGACATGTGCCACACCTCGCGCACGGTGAGGACGCCCACTGACCGCTCGTTATAGGTCAGCACCACGCGCTCTGCCGCAGACGGAACGCTGTCGGCGTCCACATCCAGCAACACCGGCATGGGCCAGAACGTACCGTCGGGCAGTTGAAAGCCGTCGCACACAGAGTGCCATTCGTCGCGGGTCATGAACCCGGTGAGCGGGGTAAAGCCGCCCATGCCGAGCATGAGCAGATCGCCATAGCCGCGTTCCGATATGGGCACGCGGGGCAGATTTCGCAGGGTGTCCTGTGCCAGATTCTCGACAAAAAGTGGCCTCAGCCCCGATCCGCCGTGCGCGGGGAGGAGTGTAGCAGCAAAAGCCCTCATCACATTTCCATGATTTCGGTCAGCGAGGCGTTGGGCGTCCACTTACCGCACAAATTCATGAGGGTGCGGATGGTCTTGACGCATCCCACCGGGTGTTGCCCCACGGCGCTTTCCGCAGCCAGCACCAGCCCGTTTGCCCCGGCAAGCAGGGAGGACACCACATCGTTGAGTTCCGCACGAGTGGGGATGCCTTGCTGAATCATGCTTTCGA
Organism: Bilophila sp.; assembly: GCA_036655575.1. Lineage (GTDB taxonomy): Bacteria > Desulfobacterota > Desulfovibrionia > Desulfovibrionales > Desulfovibrionaceae > Bilophila. The sequence goes on along the minus strand of JAVVPW010000201.1, from coordinate 1,146 downwards.
GCAGGTTGGTGGCCACAAAAATGGGGGTCTGGTAGATGTTCGCCAGCGAAATGATCCGCATTTGCAGAAACGGGATTTTTTCCAGCTGTACCACCCGCGAGAGGTCGCCTCGGTCAATGAGGGCTTCATCCGTGGCTTGCAACACGCTGGCGAGGTTTTGCAGGGCGCTGAGAGACTCAATCTTGGATATGATGGTGGCTCTGTCGCCCGCCAGACTGCGGAACTCGTGAATAGCCTCCGCAGTCCCGGCAAAGGACAGGGCAAAATGGGTGACGCCCATGTCCCGCCCCATGCGCAGGGCTTCCCGATCCTTGGGCGTTATGGCGGCAAGGGGCAACTCCCGATTCACGTCCACGGCCTTGCGTGAGGCCACCTCGCCCCCTTCTTCCACCACGCCAAGGATGCGCGGCCTGACGCTGACCACCCGGATGCGCACCCCGTGCCAGTCCAGACGCACAACGTCGCCCTCGCGCAAGGCACCGGCAATGCCTGCGGGCGTGAGGCTAAAACGCTCTGCCGTGCCTTCTCGCAGGTCTTCCAGAAACTCCACTTTGTCGCCCGTGGTCAAGCAAACACTGCCATTGTGCATGGCGTGAGTGCGAATCTGCGCCCCTTCGCTGTCGATGCACACCGGAACTGACGTTGTAGACTGAATGAGTCGGATATGCGTTTCAAGATCGTCAAGCTGCACATGCGACATGTTCAACCGAAACACATAAGGATTGAACGCGCACATTTTTGTGATGCAGTCTGAATTGAGAGAGGTGGTTCCAAGGGTGACAAGCAGTTTGCTCATAACTGTCCTTATGTCTTGCTGATAGAGTAAAAAGTTGCTCATTTCTTCGTTATAGCTGTGAAAAGATGATGGGATTGGGCTATCGCGTTGTATGCATGTGCATATTTTTATATGCACCTGCATATTTCACAAGTCAACATGAAAGTATGTCTCCCTCATGGAAAATATACATGGACTCAGCACAGCCATTGCTACTGTGGTCAGAAAATTAAGGGATAAGGCAGGGTTAACACAGTCTGCTTTCGCGGACTTTGCGGGCCTGTCACATGTGTACATCGCACAGCTTGAAACCGAAGCCAGAGGTGCTTCACTGACAGCCCTCATTCTCATCGGCAGGGCTGTGGGACTCA
>JAVVPW010000200.1:240-2880 GCA_036655575.1 Bilophila sp. | reverse complement strand
CAAAAATTCCTTTATGGTCTGAAACCTCCCCCTTCAGGGGGAAAAGAGGGATTGACACACGACGGAGTCGATGGAATCCTTTTTCCGTAACCCCTTCCTTCAGGGAGGGCCGCCCGGCTCCTCTTTGCCGGTGACGGAGTCAGTCGACGGATGGAGTCGACTGTGGATTGAAACATGGTATCCCTTATGCGGGCGTATTGTGTCTTTGTTGCAACGCACGACCAGCCGTTTCTACGTCTGCCTTGAAGGTATCACGAGCCGTCTGGATGCGTGAGGCCAGATCCGGGTCGTGCAACGCAAGAATCTGTGCCGCAAGCCAGGCCGCGTTGCGCGCACCAGCCTTGTCAAGCGCCACCGTCGCAACCGGGAATCCGGGAGGCATCTGCACCGTCGCTAAAAGCGCGTCCATACCACCGAGCGGAGAGGCCGCAACCGGGATGCCGATGACAGGCTTCAACGTGCGTGCCGCAACCGCACCAGCCAGATGCGCTGCCATACCCGCCGCACAGATAAAGACTTCGCAGCCTTCCGCTTCTAGCGTCTCAATGAGCGTGACGGTGCGTTCTGGCGTGCGGTGCGCTGAGGACACCGTAAACAGGTACGGAATGTCGAGACTCCGCAAAATGTCGGCACAAGGGCTGACCGTGCTCTCATCCGAACTGGAACCAATGAAGATAGCGACTTGCGCTTTTCCCATGATGTTTCCTTCGTTTTCTGATGTTTCCTGACCCGTTACTTCTTCAAGCCTTTGAAGCCAATGTCGGTACGATGCCGACTGTTGTCCATCTGAATGTGCGTCACAGCTTCATAGGCGTGTTTTTGCGCTTCGGCAAGCGTTGCACCGAGCGCGGTCACACAAAGAACTCGCCCGCCTGAAGACAGGGTTTTGGCGTTTTCGCGCTTTGTACCAGCCTGAAACACCTTGGTGTCCGGCAAGGCATCGGCATTGTCAAGCCCTTGAATCTCCATGCCTTTTGCGTAGTTACCCGGATAGCCCTCTGCGGCGATAACAACTCCCAGCGCCGATTCCGGGCGGATGGAGAGCTTCACATCGCAAAGCTGTCCGTCAAGACAGGCCTGCATCACCGCAAGGATGTCATTGTTCAGACGCATGAGCAGTGGCTGGCATTCAGGATCTCCGAACCGGGTGTTGTATTCCAGAACCTTGGGGCCTTCCTTGGTCATCATCAACCCAGCGTAGAGAATCCCGGTGAAGGGGTGACCCTGGCGCGCCAGCTCTTGCAGTATCGGACGGATGGCGATGTCTGCCATGCGCTCCAGTTCGCTGTCTGGGAGAATGGGCGCGGGGCTATAGGCACCCATGCCACCGGTGTTCGGGCCAGTATCGCCGTCAAACGCGGCCTTGTGATCTTGAGCAGACGGCAAAGGCAGAGCCGTCTCTCCCGCACAAAACGCGAGCAGAGACACTTCCTCGCCCTCCAGAAAGTCTTCAACAACAACCGTGGCACCCGCAGCACCAAAGGCGTGTTGCCCCATGATCTGGTCAAGCGCGGCTAACGCCTCTTCTTTCGTCTTTGCAACGATGACGCCTTTCCCCGCCGCCAGACCGTCTGCCTTGATGACAATGGGTGCGCCTTTGGCTTCGACAAAAGCTCGTGCGGCTTCAAGATCCTGAAAAACCTCGCACTGAGCGGTAGGGACACCCGCTTTTTTCATGATAGACTTGGCAAAGGACTTGCTCCCTTCAAGCTGGGCACACCATTTACTAGGGCCAAAGCAGCGGATACCGGCTGCCTGCATGGCATCGACAATGCCGAGAGTCAGGGGCAGTTCCGGGCCGGGGATGACAAGATCCACCGCCTGTTCACGCGCAAAGGCCACGAGTCCGGGCAGGTCGCTGTCTGCAAGAGGCACGTTTTCGCCTTCTGCTGCGGTACCGCCGTTTCCGGGTGCGCACCAGAGTCTATCGACCTTGCCGCTGGTACGCAGTTTCCACGAAAGGGCGTGTTCGCGTCCGCCTGAACCTATGATGAGCACTCGCATGGGGTTCCCCTCCAGAGCATTTTCGGCTAAGATAATCGTTTTACTCGTGTAGTGAAAAACACGACTTGAAGAGCAAAGCCTAGCTTTTTCCTGTTGAAAACACAACCGGCAGTCTCTGCCGCAACCTCCCGGAGCAACGCTCATGGAACCTGCAAAACCTCGTTTCCTTCCCCATCTTCCTGCGGATATTCTCGCACAGCGCCAGCTCGCCGGGATTCGATGGTCGGTGCAGCAGGCCATGAACAGCCCCCAGTACCATGCCAAGCTCCACGCCGCAGGGATTGTGAGTGGCAACGACATCCAGTCACTCGACGATGTGCGCCGCCTTCCTTTTTCTGACGTGACCGACTTGCGCGACGGCTACCCCTTGCCCCTGCTTTGTGTGCCAGAAACCGACATTGTGCGCGTCCATGCCTCGTCAGGCACCACCGGCAAGCGCAAGATCCTTGCCTACACCCAAAAGGACGTGGACACCTTCGCCCTGCAAATGGCGCGGTGTTACGAGCTGGCAGGCTTGACCACGAGCGACCGGGTGCAAGTTGCCGTGGGCTATGGCCTGTGGACGGCAGGCGCGGGCTTTCAGCTTGGGAGCGAACTTTTCGGCGCGCTGACGGTTCCCATTGGCCCCGGCAATCT
>JAVVPW010000200.1:0-230 GCA_036655575.1 Bilophila sp. | reverse complement strand
CCTGTCTTGGTGCCACCGCGTCCATGGCCTTGCTTCTGGCTGAAGAAGTGGAGCGTCACAATCTGCGTGGGAAGCTCGCGTTGCGCAAGATCATTTTTGGTTCTGAGCCGCACAGCCTCAAAATGCGGCAGGCGTTCACCGAAAAGCTCGGACTTGAAGCCAGTTACGACATCGCTGGCATGACAGAAATGTACGGCCCCGGTACCGGACTCAACTGTGAAGCGGGCGAG
>JAVVPW010000199.1:0-2888 GCA_036655575.1 Bilophila sp. | reverse complement strand
GTGCAGGGGCAACGCCCCTGCCTGCTCTTTTTTACTCCCCAAGCCATTTAGAGCGGATAGCTTTTTCTTTGCCATTGGCGCGGATAGTGGCAAGGCCTTTGTTGACCTGCTCAACGAGTTTGGCGTCATCTTTGCGCATGACAAAGCCGATGTATTCGGCATCCTTGGTCAAAAAGGCCACCTTCATGGTGTTTTCGTAGCCTTTTTTACGGCTGGCGTAGTAGCGTGCCACGGGATCATCGCACATAACAGCGTCAAGGCGTCCGTTGCGCATGTCTTCAAACACCAGTCCCACTTCATCATACGTTCTGACGGTGTGCTTCCCATCCATCTTGCGCAAGGCTTCGACTGCCGTTGTGCCGATCTGCACCCCGATGGTTTTGCCTTCCAGATCTTCTGGCTTTGTGATGCTGGAATCTTTGGCAACCACAAGTGCCTGACGCACTTCATAATAGGGTTCTGAGAAGAGATAGCTCTTCTTGCGCTTGTCAGTGATGGTCACACACGAGGCAATGATGCCCGTCTGACCGGATTCGAGCGTGGCAAAAATCCCGTCCCACGGGGTATTGCGAAACGTCACTTGAAGCCCCACTTCATCCGCAATGGCCTGCATGATGTCCCGATCATACCCGATGATCTGCTTGTTTTCATCCAGAAATTCCATAGGCGGCCAAGTGGGGTTGCTGGCAATAACAAGCGGTTTCTCGTCAGCAAAAACCGGGCTGGCAAGCGTCATGACCGCAACAAGACTCAATACAATACTCCGAAACATGCGTATCCTCCAATAAGAAATAATCTTTAAGTGTATACACGAGAGCCGTCTTTCGTCAACCTCGACGGATCGTCAAGGTGGCGCCTGCTGAAGCCACAATGATGCACAAAAGCGCCGTCCATTGTGTGACACTGAGCTGCTCACCAAGAAAAATAAAGCCAGACAGCGCTCCCAGTGCAGGCTCAAGACTCATGAGAATGCCAAACGTCTGCGCCGGGATGCGGGCAAGCGCGACCATCTCTAGCCCGTAGGGCAGGGCAGAGGAAAAGATGCCGATGAGCACCGCATACGGCAAGACCGCAAGCGAGAACAGCCCCAGTCCTTCCGTTGCCACTCCCACAGGAAAGATGATGAGCGCACCGATCAGCGTACCGAGCGCAACAGACGCGGTGCCGTTCGCCATGCCGGCCTTGCGTCCAAAAATGATGTACAGCGCCCAGAAAAACCCGGCAGCAAGCGCACAGCAGGTTCCAAAGGGATCAATGGCGTCAAGCGAACCAACCGTCTGACGCAGCGGGAGCAGCAAGCAGACCCCGGTAACGGCAAACCCTACCCATACAAAATCGACCAGCCGTCTTGCCGACCACATGGCGATGGCAAGAGGCCCCGTGAACTCCAGCGCAACAGCAATCCCCAGCGGGATGCGCTGAATGGCGATGTAGAAGGTGAGATTCATGCAACCAAGCGCCAGCCCATAGATGATGATGGGGCGCCACGCGGCTCTGGTGATCGGGGTGCGCCACGGTTTGAACACCGCCAGCAGGATGAGAGCGGAAAACAGCAGCCGCAACGCCGTCACGCCCGCCGGACTGATGAGCGCAAACAGACTCTTGGCAAGGGAGGCGCTGCACTGAATCGAGAGCATGGACACAAGCACCATGCCAACCGGAATGAAAACGGATTTCGACGTTGTGCCGAAGGGGGCAGGGCGTGTCATGCGACTCCCTTTTCCAGTTGTTGCAAGCGTGTTGCTGTAGCAGCGGGATTGTCTGTTTCAAGTTGCAGATGGCAAGCTACCCGGCCTCGCTTTTCCAGCAAATGGGTGTAGGCACGATCGTAGTAGTCAAGAATCTTTTCCACGGCGTCAGTGTAGCGGTGTTCGTGGACGGCAGTGGTGCAGTTTTGCCAGCATTCGTGCCCCAGACGTTCGCGGATGCGCGCCAGTCCGTCCAGCAACTGCGCATCGTGGGTACCACCAACGTACATGCGGAGCAGGCGTTGCACCCGAAGCGGCGCTGGCAGATCCACGACAATGAGCTGTCCTTTGTCCATCTGTGCAAAAAACTCCTGACACAGCGTTACCGTGCCGATGTGTCTGTTTTCGTCTTCCACCCAGATGGGGCGCGAGAAATCAAGGTGCGACCACTGCGCATGAAGCGTGTTTTCGAGCATTTCATTGGTGGGTTGCGCACCCAGTCCCACGCCGCCAAAGGCTGAACCCCGGTGGTTGGCAAGCCCTTCAAGGTCGATGACCTGCGCGCCGTTGCGCGCCATTTCGTACAATATTTCGGTCTTGCCGGAACCTGTCATCCCGCCGAGCACCATCAGATGTGCGGAACGGGTCAAGTCGTGGCGCACCTGTGTCCGATAGGCCTTGTAGCCGCCTTCCAGAATATGCACGGTGAAGCCGCCGGTTTCGAGCAACCACGCCAGTGACGCACTCCGCATCCCGCCGCGCCAGCAGTGGAGGAGGACTTCCCGGCGGTTGCGGGTGAGGTGGCGGGCGCGTTCGAGCTTGGTAGCAAGCTGAGAGCCGACCAGGTCTAGCGCAACGTGTACCGCGGCATCGCGTCCGCTTTTGGCATGGGCGGTACCGACAAGCGTGCGTTCCTCGTCAGACAGCACCGGCAGATTGATGGCTCCGGGAATGTGCCCTTTGGCAAACTCTTGTGGTGCGCGTGCGTCTAGCAGCGGAAGAGGGGGTTCGTGGGCGTCAAGCAGGGCAAGAAACGCTTCGGCAGTGTGAAAAATGGGCATGGCTGAGGAAAACCGATCGGGTTGGCAGGTTGGAGAAAGAAAGCGTCTCAGGTGGTACTTTGACAGTGCTACGCCGTAGGTACGCGATTCGTCAAGTGCCGGGTCTTGTGCAATGCGTTTTTTCGGGCTACAGACAGGC
>JAVVPW010000198.1:0-2905 GCA_036655575.1 Bilophila sp. | reverse complement strand
TTCGCTCAACGCGTTCACTGGAGACACGGCAACGGACGCCGTTACAGCAGACATCCTCACCCGCCTTGCGCGGCTCGAACGTCTTGAAGAGCAAGCCTTCTTTCAGGAAAAAAACCTCGCCGCCCTGAACGACGCCCTCACCGGGCAACAGCGCCAGCTCGATCTCCTTGAACTTCGCATCGTTCGCATGGAAGAAAAACTCCTCGCCCTCTGGGAACAAGTCGGCGAAGAAGGTGGAGAAGCCACCCTCCCCCCACATTATCAGTACCGCTAAAACAAACATCAGTATCGCTAAAACAAACCGGTTCTGATCCGTTTCTTTCCTGAAAGTTTCGTATGTGCTGATTTTCCTCTGTCTAAAAGTTCATTTATGAATATTATTGTTGAAGAATGCCCGCCATCGGACTACACTGGGGGTGTCTTCATCATGGACAGAGAGGTATCTATGCGGGAACTTTCTTCTTATACGAAACAGCACTGGGATGTGGTGGTCATTGGCGGTGGCGCCACAGGGGCTGGGGTGCTGCGCGATCTCGCCATGCGCGGGGTAAAGGCGTTGCTGCTCGAACAGCGCGACCTTGTGAACGGCACCAGTTCGCGCTTTCACGGGCTGTTGCACAGCGGCGCCCGCTACGCTGTCAGCGACGCCGAGGCCGGGCAAGAGTGCATCGAAGAAAACCAGATTCTACGCCGCATCGGGCAGCATTGCGTTGAGGCGACTGAAGGCTTTTTTGTCCGCACGCGCCATGATGATGCGGCGTTTGAAGACCGCTGGATCACGGCGTGCGCGGCGTGCGGCATCAAAGCAACGCCGCTCACCGTGCGTGAAGCAAGGCTCTGTGAACCAAGTCTTGCTGACGACATCGTGTCCGTGTACCGCGTGCCAGACGCGGCTGTGGACGGCTTCCGACTGGTCTGGCAAAACATCGCGAGTGCCCGCAGACACGGGGCTTCTCTGCGCACCTACACCGAAGTGTTGTCCATCAACAGCACCAACGGACACGTCACAAGCGTCACCGTGCGCGACACCCCAACAGGTGAGAGCGCGATCATCCCCTGTTCCTTTGTGGTCAACGCTGCTGGGAGCTGGGTGGGTGCGCTAGCGCGTACCGCAGGGCTTTCCATCAACGTCAGACCGGATCGCGGCACGCTTGTGGCTTTCAATCACCGCTTCACAAGCCGGGTCATCAACCGCCTTCGCAAGGCGTCAGACGGCGATATTTTCGTGCCGCACGGTTCAATCACCATCCTCGGCACCACCTCAAAACAAACCGACCGCCCAGACGACACCACGCCAGACACCGCCGAAATACGCGCCTTGCTCGACATCGGACGCGAACTGTTCCCCAAAATCGACACCTACCGCATCTTGCGTGCCTTTGCCGGCACAAGACCGCTCTACACCGCAGACCCCGCCGCAGGGCGGAGCGCGTCGCGTCATTTTGTGGTGCTTGACCACGAAACCGATGGCTTGAGCGGCATGGCAACAATCTGCGGCGGCAAGCTGACCACCTATCGCCTGATGGCACAGCACATGACCGATCTTGTCTGCACCAGGCTCGGCGTGACCGCACCCTGCCGCACCGCCACCGAACCCCTGATTGAAGAACCCAGCCCAGAGTTGCTGACCCGCGCCCGCAAGGTTTTTCCCGCCCAAGGTCTTGAACAGGCGCAAGCCCGACTCGGCGACAGCTTCGCCGCCACAGTGGAACGCCTTGAGGCCGCGCCGTGGAAAAAAGCCCTGCTCTGCGAATGCGAACGGGTGACGGTTGCCGAATTTGAACAGGTGGCGTCCGAACCTTCGTCCCATTCCCTCAGCGACATCCGCCGCCGCACCCGCATGGGCATGGGGACGTGTCAGGGGAGTTTTTGCGGGGTGCGCGGGGTGGGTGCCGTGGTTGAGGCAGGACTGCTGCCGGCTGTCACCGTAGCCGGGCAACAAGATTGCGCTTCCCCCGCTCTGTGCGAACAAAGCGCCTGCAACGCCCCGGAACTCCTGCGGCATTTTCAGCAAGAACGCTGGTACGGCATCCGCCCTGCCCTGTGGGGAAGCGAACTGCGTGAAGTGGAGCTGGCGCGTGGGATGTACGGAGCCACCCTTAATATAGACGGAGCCGATTGTGCCTGAGTCCACCCTCCCCTCTCATGATGTCATTGTTGCAGGCGGCGGTCTGTCTGGTCTGGCTGCTGCGGTCTTTGCAGCGCGCGCCGGGAAACGAACGCTGCTCATCACACGCGGTTCCGGGGTGCTTGCCATTGGCGGCGGCAGTATTGATGTGCTTGGGTATCGACCTGACGGCACCCCGTTGACCGCACCGTTTGACGGTTTCGACAGTCTCCCCCCACGTCACCCCTACCGACTGGTGGGGGAACAGACTGTCAGACGTGCGCTCAGTGCGTTTGTGCGTCTCAGCGAGGAAGCAGGCTTCCCCTATCAGCACTCTGGGGACACAAACACCCGCATCGCCACCGGTCTTGGCACAACCAAGCCGAGTTTTCTTGTGCCCCCAACGCTCTCCATGCGCGGGATCGCCAGCGCGCAAACCGTCCTGGTGGCGGGCGTGGCGCAACTGAAAGATTTTTCGCCGCTCCTCATCGCACAAGGACTGAGCGCACGTCAGACCTTTGCGGGGAAAACGCTTGTCCCTGTCTCTCTGCCCTGCCCCTTCAGTCTGCAACGCGACCTCTCAACGCTCGATCTTGCCCGCTATCTCGACACGCCAGACGGCTTGCACTGGCTCATTTCGAGCCTCAAGAGCGCCCTCCCCGCACAAGCTACACGGCAAACCCACGCTGTCTTGCTCCCGCCGCTCCTCGGAACCACGGCGGATGCGCGGGTTCACGCTGCTGTTGTCGCCGCAACCGTGTCTGTCAGCGAAGTGGTCACGCTTCCCCCTGCGATAAC
>JAVVPW010000197.1:0-2944 GCA_036655575.1 Bilophila sp. | reverse complement strand
GGTCGAAATGACGTAAAGGCTTTTTTTGTTTTCAGCCGCTCAGTACTTGGATTCCTTTCACCGGCAATTTTTGCTGCAAAACCAAGACAAATTTTAGCCCGTGTTGCATGACTTATGGTATTCGGCATTGACAGACTGCCTCACCCCGTTCTTGTTCGTATCCCAAAAAGGTGAACAGGAACGGGGTTTTTTGTAGAGTCTTTTCAATGTTAAACCGCGCTAAAGGATGTACCCTTGCAGCGCGTTGAAAATCCAGCCTACAAGCGTGAAGAGGATCAGAAGCGTACCGAGAAAAGCAGCAAGCAACTCCCAGCGCATGACCTGCTTCAGCATGAGCACTTCTGGTAGGCTTGCCGCCACGGTACTCATGCAAAACGCGAGCGTCGTGCCCAGCGGCAAGCCTTTGAGCAACAGGCTTTCCATGATCGGGATGATGCCGGTGACATTGGTGTAGAGCGGGATGCCGAGCGTCACAGCCACAGGCACAGACCACCACTGCCCCGCCCCCAGATGCGCTGCAAACCATTCTTGCGGGACAAAACCGTGCAGCAGTGCCCCCAGTCCAACGCCGATCAGCACCCACAGCCAGACTCTGCGGAAAATAGTGCGGGTTTCAGAAGAGGCGAACACATGGCGTCCCCACAGTCCCATAGGAGGACGTTTTCCGCTTTGTACTTCCGTAGCGTGTACGGAATCGTTGCGCATACTCTCCAGCAAAAACGGTTGCAGCCAGCGTTGTGCGTGGATCAAATCCATAATGACACCACCAAGAATACCCGCTGCCATCCCAACCACCACATAGAGCACCGTAAATTTCCAGCCCAGCAATCCCCAGAGCAGTACCACCGCGATTTCATTGATCAACGGCGATGTGATCAAAAAGGACATGGTGATGCCCAGAGGAATGCGGGCGGTTGTGAATCCCAAAAACAGCGGAATGCTCGAACAGGAACAAAACGGCGTGATCGCGCCGAACCCCGATCCCAAAACATACCCAACCCCACGGCCTTTGCCTGTCAGGTAATCCCGCACCCGTTCCACACGCAGTGCAGCGCGTAACCAGCCGATACCATACACCATGATAGCAAGGAGCAGAAAGATTTTTGCCGTATCGTACAAGAAAAATGCGACAGAAGCGCCAAGGGGCGTACCGCGCTCAAGAGGGAACAGATCGTAGGTAAGCCACTGTGAAACAGGCAAAATAAAGGAATAGGCCGCCCACCACACCGCCAGTGCCGCAAGCCCTGTTCCGAAATAGCGCACCTTGTTCACCGCAGGCGAGGGCTCCGACACCACCGCCTGCTGACAGCTACACGGAGCCATTTTGAGAAAAGTGCCACCCGTAGGTACCATCATACACCTCTATACTTTCTTATTTGGCCTTTTTGCCAACATTGTGGTCAAAAAAATCAGTCTTTCTGCAACATATCCAGTTGCGACACAATACGCGCCTGAACAAGTTCCCCTGTGCATTGCAAAAAGGTGTTCAGACAGCAGAGAGAAAGTTTGTAGTAGATATTTGTCCCCCTTTTATCCGTGGAAACAACACCAGCTTCCCGCAGCACGGAAAGATGCTTTGAAATCGTGGACATATCCGCACCAACAAGCGCCTGCAAATCACACACGCACTTTTCACCGTCCCGCAACGCATCAACCATCAAAAGACGACTTGGATGTCCAAGCGCCTTAAAGATTTTGGCTTGCTCAACAATATAACGTCTATGTCGATCCATTTCTCCCCTTCCATCCTTGGCTGATTTGCAAAATAAGCATACAAGAGGTTTGTGTCAAGGTATTGTCTGTCTTTGCAACGTGACAAGCCTACGCATCTTTTTTAGTGGAAAGCACCTTTCCTCCCAGCCTTTCTCCTATTTTTTGCAGTGCTTGCTGAAGCAAGTCAGAAGGCGTGCCGGAGGCATCGAGGAGGGTGATGCGCTTGGGGTTGCGGTTGGCCCAGAGCTGAAAACCCGTGCGTAGGCGGTGGTGAAAGTCAAGGCTTTCCGCCTCAAAACGTCCTTCACTGTCTGTGAGTCCTTGTGCTTCATTTCGGCGCAAGGCGCGGCGCAGGGCGGCTTCAGGTTCCATGTCGAGCACCAGCGTCTGGTCAGGCCAGAGGCCACCAATCGCAAGGTCATTGAGTTTTTGCAGGGTGTCGATGTCAAACCCCCGCCCGTAGCCCTGATAGACAATGGTCGAATCCGCGTAACGATCGCAGAGCACAATGCCCCCCGCGTCCAGTGCGGGCTTGATGCTTTCCGCCACATGTTGCGCCCGATCCGCAAGGAACAAAAACAACTCCGCGTGAGGCGAAAGGTGCGAATGCGGGTCAAGCAACACCCCGCGCAACGTGCGCCCAAGCGCACACCCGCCCGGTTCGCGTGTCACGAGCACCTCGTGCCCCTGTTCTCGGAGTGCCGAGGCCAGCGCGTTTTGTAGCGTTGTCTTCCCGGAACCTTCTATGCCTTCTAGAGTAATGAACACTGTTTTGTCCTTGGCTGAGGCCGCTCGTCACCTTCTGGGTGGCACTCGCTGTCACAGGTGGTCGATTCCGTTGGCGGAGTTGGCTCGGAGGTCTGGCTGGTGTGAGATTTTTTCGCCCGTCTGGGGCGTACCGGAAGAACCTGCGCAACAGAGGCGCTGCTTGCGTCTACAGCGGCGCTGCTTGCGTCTGTCGCAGGGGTCACGGGTGTGCGCGGGGCTTGATACAGCGCACGTTCAAGCGTCTTCTGATACGGCGACCAGCCGGTTTCGCCTGCATCGAGATCGGCAAACAACGTGCGGTTCTGGGTGAGCTTGGCATCAAGGTTGTCTGCGTAGTGCAACGCAAAGGCTTCGGCGGTTTGCGGCAGACGGGGCGAACCGTATTCGTACTGCCCGTGGTGACTGAGCACGAGGTGTTGCAGGTGAAGCGCAAGCTCCGGGCTGAGTCCTGCGGCAAGGATAT
>JAVVPW010000196.1:0-2950 GCA_036655575.1 Bilophila sp. | reverse complement strand
TATTGCGCGCCACTGTTTTGACAAAATGAGAAAACCTCTGATACCATTTGGAAGCTGTTTTCGTTACTTGCTCATTATCATTCAGCATCCCTACATGAGCATCAGCCACAACATCGGTCAGATTGCTAATGATATTTTCTACTTGCTGCTTATTTACGCTCAGTGTCATAGTATTCTCCTTGACAGTACAGTACAGTGCATGGATAAAGAGCACACAACGCCTGTAAAAGGATACAAACATTGGGTGCTATGCTCGAACAGATGCTTTTCTGCCCACGAGAGGCAAAGACGCCTTATGCTTTGAGAAAAACGCCGTTGAGGGGCAGATCGTTCACAGTCTGAGCACGCTCTTCCGTTGAATCGGAAAGACTCGCCAACCCGTTCATCAATGTTTCTGCAGCGTTGACGTGTTTTTCCAGACGCTTTGCAACAGTGCAAGCCTCAGCAAGCTGCTCTGGAATCTTGGTGACGAAAATGATGGCATCGTGTTCAGATGTGACGCCCACATAGCCATCCATTTTTCCAAAACTGTTGGCTTCCAGTAAAAAACTGTATGCAGACAGCTTGTCGTCGGGCACAGCCGCAATCTTGGTCAGCATGTAGACGTGTTCATTAAAATAATCTATAGTTGTAAATACATCGTCATAACGAACGGTTACGTTCCCGTCTTCTGTTTTGGCGAAATTTTCAAGACCCAAAAGAGAACCCAAGTCCGCCAGCATCTGATCAAAATTCATACATTCCCCTTTTAAATTCCCACCAAGGGATAAAGATTGCAGTCATGGCTGTTTTGCCTTCTTTGCGTGGTTCACAGCGAGCTTGTCGCCGTGTTATGCAACACAGCAAAATCTGTACCTTTACATAGTGACTCTTTATCTCATAAAAAACCCTTAAAAAACCATGTATCAGGCAATAGCCAGTCCAACTGCACCCAATAACATTGGCACCAGCCGCCCCTTCTAGAGAACTTTGTTGGCATCAGCACTGCTTTCCCTCTACCGCCGTTATAACGCATCATTGCTTGCAGTTCGATAACTGTTAAGGTAAAAAATTTAGAGGGTTTCCACTACCGTGTCAAGTCCACCCTTTTGCAGTGACGCCTCCATCCATGCGACGAGGGGGCTGTGGAGGCAAGCGCGTAGTCACCCTCAACAAAAAAAGCACCCAGACAACAGCCTGAGTGCTTCGTATAGTTGGTGGACCCACAAGGGTTTGAACCTTGGACCTGCCGGTTATGAGCCGGTGGCTCTACCAACTGAGCTATGGGTCCCTTTGACGTTACATCCCCAGTTGACTGAGGAGGTCGTCTATCTGTTTTTGTGAAGCGTCTGCGGGGCCTTTGAGTGAAGAATCAATCACGGAGCCGCTTTTAAGGGTGGATACTTTCTTTCTCGTTTCTTCTTCTATTTCTTCAAGCGTCTTGTCCGGGCTTTCCACATACGATTGCAGGAGCAGACCTGTGGACAAGTACAGTTCCACAACCGTGGATTCGATTTCTTTCAGTGCGGACACAGCCCGCTTGATCCGTTGCCCTGTAAGGTCTTGAAAACTCAAGGAAAGCATGATCGTATTGAGATCATCCCCCAAGGTTTTGTTGATCTCTTCAAGGCGCTTGCGTTCCGTTTCGTCCTTGCTGCTGTTCATTTTGGCGAACAGGTCTTCGGCTTCCAACTGAAGATCCATGTTCCGCTCGACCACTTCGAGAATCGTGACCGTTGCCTGTTCCGTCTGGGTGAGAACAGCGGAAAGCTGCTCGGAAGCCTCATGAAACAGTTTATCCGCTCGTGCCTTGTCTGGAACAGCCTCCACAGGGAGAGCCGAGCCAGTCGAGGCCGCAGAAATTTCCTTATAGATGCGTTGCAGCCCGGTGCGCAGATCTGAACTGATACGCCGGTAGACTTCGCTTTCTAGCAAAGCCTGTGTCAATGCTGAAGAAATCTGCTGCTCAAGGGTCTGAGACAAGGTCTTGGCGAGCACATCCCGAAGGTCGCCAGTCAGCTTGTCGGTAACCTCGCCCATGACCTTGCGTAGCATCTCTTCATGCGACGGATTACTCATGCGGACTCCTGCTGCTACCTATCTGGTGCAAGACGCACCAGACGCTACTCGCCAAGTGATCCCTCAGAAGCGTCCATCTGCAAAGCTCCAACAGGGCACACCCGGATGCAGCGAGCACAGACAATACACTTTTCCTTGTCAAAAGCAAGGAGTCTTGTTTCCCTGTCTATCCGCAACGCCGCCGAGGGGCACAGCGCCGTACACATCCCGCACTGCATACACTGTTCTTCGTTGTGCCAGATGCGTTGTGCTACAGATGAAACCTGAATATCGCGCTCCCGCAGATACGCAATGCCCTTGTTACAGGCGTCCTGCGAACCGTAAAGCTCAAGGGTAAGCACCCCTTCCTGACGTGGCGTGATCCGGGCTGTACTGATACTAAAGTCCAGATCGAAAAGCCGGGTCAGATTGCACACCAGTGGCGTACCCGACACAGACGGGGGAAACGTCAGATGCACACTGGTGCGGTACGTTTTTTCTGCTTCCTGACTCATTGCATCCTCTTTACGGGTCTGATTCTCTTTTCACAGGGAAGGCACACGATTACTTCGTGTTTTCTTTCAGCACCTGTTGCGCACGGGAGGCTTCCGGGGATTTGGGAAACTTCTTGATCAATTCTTCAAGCCGGAAGCGTGCGGCGTCCTTCTTGCCGGCCTTGATAAAGCACAGTCCCTGTTTCAGGTACGAGGACGCGACCTTGCCGCTGGTCGGGTATTTGGAAATGACCTGCTCGTAATCAAGCGCGGCGGCAGGAAAACTCCCACTCTGAAAATTGCACTCACCCCGCCAGAACCACGCATTGGAAACCAGTCGGTGCTGGGGGTAGGTGTCGGTGAAGTCCCGGAATGAGTTGAAGGCCTGTTTGTAATTGCGCGCATTGAAGGACTTGACG
>JAVVPW010000195.1:0-2976 GCA_036655575.1 Bilophila sp. | reverse complement strand
GTAGCCCCTTCAGAAGCCATCGTTCTCATCACTGGCGAATCAGGAACCGGCAAGGAGCGCGTGGCACGGGCTATTCAAGAGGCCAGCGGGCGACGCGACAAGCCGTTTGTCACCGTGAATTGCGCTGCTCTCAACGAATCCCTCCTTGAATCTGAATTGTTTGGGCACGAAAAAGGCGCGTTCACAGGCGCGGATCGCCGGCGCGAAGGGCGGTTCAAGCAGGCAGACGGGGGGACACTGTTTCTGGATGAAATCGGCGAGTTGCCCCTCATGCTGCAAGCCAAACTCCTGCGGGCGCTGCAACAGGGCGAAGTGCAGCGCGTAGGGAGTGACACGCCCATCATCGTGGATGTGCGCGTCATCGCCGCCACCAACCGCGATCTGCAAGAAGAGGTTGCCGAAGGGCGTTTCCGCGAAGACTTGTTTTATCGGCTCAATGTCATTGGCGTAGAAGTGCCTCCACTGCGGGAACGAAAGGACGACATCCCGTTGCTGGCGGTGGCTTTTCTAGAGCGTTTCGCCTTTGCCAACCGCAAGGAAATCAAGGGCTTCACCCCCAGAACCATGGACGCGCTTCTCAAATACAACTGGCCCGGCAACGTGCGGGAACTGGAAAACGCCGTGGAGCGTGCGGTGATCCTCTGTCTTGGGGAGTATGTTTCGGAACGGGAGTTGCCATTGTCGGTTTCGTCCATACTTAAAGAAGAAAATCAAGCTGTTGTGGAAGGTGAAGTGGTTCGTCAGGAGCAGCTTTGTCCGTCCGGGCAGTCCGCCATGACGCTTGATGCACTGGAGCGCGTTGCTATCCTTCGCACCCTGCAAGAAACCGGTGACAACAAGAGTGAGGCTGCGCGGCGTCTTGGCATCACCCGTGCAACCCTGCACAACAAACTCCGGCGCTATGACATGGAATGAGCAGGGCTTGACAAAGCGGCGCAGAAATAGGACTGGTAACCGTTACCAAAAAAGAAACAACCGCTACGCTCAGGAGTTCTTGTATGACGATACTCTCCTCGCCTGTGACATCTTCGCCGCTTGCCGCGTTTAGCAACCATCAGATCGACTGGAACCTCACCCCGGAAATGGCCGTGACGCTGTACCTTGAGTGGGGCAACAACGACTGGCACGCTGAACACCCGCCCGTGCGCTCACGAACAGATGTGGCAACCTATTTTGTGGTCGATGCGTGGCAGGAACCCTTGCAGGTACGCCTTGTGCGGCGCAATTCCGAATCTGCCGACGATCTCGTGATTGTTCCGCTTCCCGAAGCGCTTGAGAAAGTCTTTCGAGCTGAATACGGTTCCCTCAAGGGCGTCTTTGAGCCACTCCCTGAGATCAAGGCCTGGCTTAAAAAAGAGCTTGGGCAAGACTGACCTCCCCCTTAATCGTGCGCTCCTTTGTCCTGCATCCGTTCCCAAAAAAACACGCAGGGGTCAGAGATATGGTATGATTTACGCGAGAAGGGTTTTGTGCTAGGGTTCGCCTTCCTTCGCTAGAGCTTGTGAAAAGGTGAACCCGGATAGCCTATGAAAAGAATACTGACCAGCTGTATGGACAGACTTCACACTCTTCCCGTCTGGAAACTGGTGTCGTTGCTGGGGGCTGGGTTTGTTGTCCTTTTGGTTGCGCTGTATTTCATGACGTTCTACCAGTCTGAGCAGAAGCAGGATCTGGCGTATGTCGTGAAGCAGATCAACTTTGCCATCAGCGCGGAAAATCTGGAACAGCTTGAACCCTATGTGGATTTTCGCGCTCTGGGCAGAGCTTTTGCAAAAGACTTGTACGAAGTTCAAGGACTCCCGCCAGACAAAAAGGCTTTTCGCGCTATCAGTGAACAAGTGCAGATGGTTGTCCTTGAATGCTTTCGAGCACGACGCGAAAACGTCACGCAAAAAGCGATTGCAGAAAACACGAAGGTGCAGAAAGTCGAAAAAAAGTACCAGCCTGTTGGGGAGCGCCCAGAAATAAAGTCCAACGAAGACGCCCCCAATCTTGCGCACGAACTCAAAAAGGTTCCCTCGCTTCTGCCCCCTGACGCGCCGACCCAGTTGTGGCAACACCCCTTTGTGATTCAGGGGGGCGATGGCGCTGTCGCCATTTTGAGCACATCAATCCACCATACAGAGCTTGACTACACCGTGGAACTGAAGCTGGTTGCGCGTTTGGACGCGGTTGGCTGGAAGGTGGTTGAAGTCGCCAACGCCAAAGAATTGATAGCCACACATGTTGCCGCTCAAAAAAAGCTGTATCAACGCTATGTGGAGGATTTTCAGACTGAAAATCTTCGCCGCAGACAGCTTATGAACACCCATTGTTTCATCACGGAGTGCCGTGCGTTTCTGGCGCGACGGGCAGACAAGAACGATGCCTCGCTCGTGGTCTCGATTGAGGGCTTCAATATGGGCACCGAAACCCTGCTGTCCAGTGGCATCCGGTGCTCCTTGAAAAACGCCAGGGGACAGACACTCGCCACCTTGCCGCTCAATTCGGTGCGCCATGTGGCATCGAGTGATTTCTTTCAGCAAAGCTGGCAAGTTGAGCTGTTTGATGCGTTTCCAGAGACAGCAGCGTTGCTGCGAGAAGAAACCGTACAGTGTACGGCAGATGTTTCTGCGGTGTCGATTGGCAGTGGGCAGATTGTCTTTCTGCTCCCGCCCAGTGAGCGCGAGAACATCCGCAGACTGTTTGACCCTGAGTATACGCCTGTGAGTAAGTGATTGCTTGACGTTTGCAACTGTAGAAAGGAACTTCTGTGCGCATGTTTTTTTGTATTTCCCGGTTGGTTGTGGTTTGTATCTGTATCCTCAGTCTGGGGGTGGCACCCTTGTGCGCTGCCGAGGGCGACACGCCCGCAACGGCAACGGGTGACGCGCCAAAGCAGGCGCCCCCCGCGCAAGCTGACAGCAAGCCAGACACCAAGCCTGACAGCAAGGCAGACGACAAGTCCACGGCCAAATCCGACAGCAAGCAGGACAG
>JAVVPW010000194.1:0-2996 GCA_036655575.1 Bilophila sp. | reverse complement strand
GCCTCGCTCCTGCGCGTCAAGCGTGGCTTTCAGCCTGTCCTGTGCGGCGACAAGGTTCTGAAAGGTGGTGGCGTCTTCAGCGTGTAGAGCGATGTGCAAGCCACCGCCAGCGTCGCGCACAATGCGCACTTCGGCATTGATGCCGCTTTCCTGCGAGAGGAGCAGGCGCACTTCTTGCCCGTTTTTATCTGATTGCGAGACAAGAATGCGCTCAACCAGCTTTTCAGCCAGATCCGCTGTAGAGCTGTCTGGAACAACATCGGCTGACGCGGGTTGCATTTTTGACATCGTATCACTGAACAGTCGAGAAAAGGGATTGGTCATCCCGGCAAAAGCGTTTTCATCAGTCTCGACAGGTTTTTCAGTCTCGACAGTCTCGTCAGTTTCGATAGTTTCGACAGTCGCAACAGTTTTTTCAGTCTCGGCGTTTCTGTCAATGTTTTTCGTTGTATTCGCTTCGTTATCCTGCGTTTTGTCGAGAACATCCGCATCAACGGTCTGTTTGCCGTGCTGCATGTTTTTTGTAGCCGCAGGTGTCTCGCCATCGGCAGGCAAGGCCTTGCCATGCGTAAAAGGGCTGTCCTCTACAGTGTTTTCCATGGCATCGCGTAAGGCGCCTTTGCTCTCTGCATCGGACGGCGTGCTGTTTGCCTCTTCGCCATCCCCCATAAGACGCCTGAAATCCTGCACGGCTCTGGAGGACATCTCAGGTTGGTGCTGACGCCCTTGTGTGGACGGGCTTTCGGTCGCGCTCAGGCGGTTGAGATCTGTCTGGGTGAGTCTGTTCATAACTGTTTCCTGAGAGGTGTGATGCAAGGTGCTATGCAACAATGACGGAGGTGGGGACACGAAAATCTTCCAGTTCAGTTTCGGCAGTTTTTTCAGCCTCTTTTTGTTGTTCTTCCTGCCAAATATCCCGGTGAGCGGCTATTTTAGCTGTATCTTTGCGCGCTGCTGCAAACTTGGCTCTGGCTTCGTGTACAGAGGTCACGGCTTTTTGCCTCTGCTCTTCGGCAGCGAGAGCCGCCTCCTCGTGTTCAAGTTCCGTCAGGGCGAGTGCCGCAAAACCAGCTTTAAAGTTCTCAAGTTCCTCAAGAGACAGGTTTTGCCCCATGATGGATGCGTATCGCCTGTCTTCCTCCAGCGTCCGCCATTCGTGGTATTCGGCGAGTGCCCGCTGACGGCGTTTTTTTTCCTTTTCCGCCTCCGCAAGGACAGCTTCAGATGTTCGTACGCCTTGCTCTGCTGCCTTTTCGCGGAATGTTCGTACCCGCAGGAGTGGCTCTAGGGGATAGCGCGCCACAATCAGGATACCACACGGGACAACGCCTGCAAGGTTTCTTCAAACGTACTTGATTCGGTCAGCCCCTGCCGCAAAAAGGTATTCACCGCGCCGATTCGGGCGAGGGCGTCATCGGCTTCAGCGTCCGAACCTGCCTTGTATTCGCCAATTTGCACCAGTAGTTCCACTTCGCTGAATTTAGCCAGAATTTTGCGCAACTTCTGCGCATCTTCACGGTGCTTCTTTGTGGTGATGGCGTTCATCACGCGGCTGACACTCGCCAGAACGTCAATGGCAGGGTAATGATTGATGCCCGCAAGTTTGCGCGAAAGCACAATGTGCCCATCCAGAATGGATCGCGTTTCGTCGGCAATGGGTTCTGTCATGTCATCGCCTTCAACCAGAACCGTGTACAGAGCCGTGATGGAGCCTTTGTCCGAGTTGCCGGCGCGTTCCATAAGCCGGGGCAACGTGGAAAAAACGGAAGGAGGAAACCCCCGCCGTGTTGGCGGTTCTCCGGCGGCAAGGCCGATTTCGCGTTGTGCCCGCCCAAAGCGGGTGACGGAATCCATCAGCAAGAGCACGTTTTTGCGCTGATCCCGAAAAAATTCGGCAATGGCGGTAGCCGTGTAGGCGGCTTTCAGACGTTCCATGGAGGAACGGTCGGACGTGGAAACCACCATCACGGCTTTTTTCTTCCCTTCCTCGCCAAGGTCGTTCTCGATAAACTCCCGGACTTCCCGACCGCGTTCACCAATGAGAGCCAGCACACAAATATCCGCAGAGCATCCCTTGATAATGCTTGAAAGCAGTGTACTTTTCCCCCCTCCAGCGGCAGCAAAAATCCCCATACGTTGCCCCGTGCCGCAGGTGAGTATGCCGTCTAGCACCCGCAGACCAAGGGTCATGGGGGTGTCGATTATCTTGCGGGTCATGGGGTTGGGCGGATCGGCATACACGGGATACCTTGCTATGGGGCGCAACGCAGGGCCGTTGTCTATGGGTTCCCCCAGACCATTCAGCACTCTGCCGAGCAAATCGTCACCCACAGGCACAGAATGCACCTCGCCCGTGGGGATGACTTCAGTAGCCGGAGAAATCCCCTGTAAATCTCCAAGCGGCGTAAGCAAAGCAGATTGCTTTACAAAGCCCACCACCTCGGCTCTGAGTACCCAATTTTCCCATGGGTTACGCAGAATGCACAGTTCGCCTACCTTTACATCGGGCACAACCGCCTTGATAATGGTACCAACAACCTGCTCCACGCGCCCTCGCGCCTGCATGGTGGAGGCGGTTTGAGCGGCTTCTTTCAGGAGAGCCCCAATATATTCAAATGTCATACTCTTCCCTGCAAGCGTTTCAGCGAGCTATTTTCACCTTAAAAGCGTTTTCCATGGCCTTCAGTTGCGTTTGCACACTCGCGTCCACCACGCCGAGTTCGCTCTCCAGAATACAGGCGCCTATTTCCAGACGGGCATCCACCAGCAGATCAAGAAAACTGGCCTCTCCCGGCATACGTTGCAGCATGGAAGCAAAGGCTGTACGCACAGCGGCCTCGTCGGTCGGTGACACCCGTAAGGTCACCCGCTGCTGGTTGCGCACCGTGGTCAGAGCCTGACGGATAACACCGACAATGCGTTCTTCTGGGGGCATGTCGCCCACAATTTTTCGCAAGGCTTGCACCACCACATCCACCAGTGTGGTCTCGATGCCC
>JAVVPW010000193.1:240-3003 GCA_036655575.1 Bilophila sp. | reverse complement strand
AGCTTGCGTGCCGGAAAGGTGTTGCACAGCACAGCAAACTGATAGATCCCCCCTTCCTGACGCACGGGTGTGGCCTGCCCCTGCTTCACGCTCCCAAGATCTTTGCGCAACTGGACGGGCAAGCGTGCAGGATTGACGCGCAAACGTTCGGAGTTCTTCATTTTTTCTTCCAGAGCTGGCGTATCAGCCAGATCACGCGCCGTATCCGGTTCTCCCGGCGCAGACAGCTCTTTTTTCGCGTCCAGCGCATTTTGCTTTTGAAAAGGCTCCAGCGCCCCGGATTGTTTCTGCTCCTTGAGCCAACGAGCACGCAAGGCTGCAACAGTCTCTTTATCTGTGTCCTGAATCCAGAGGATTTCCATTTGTTCAGGCGTATGAAACAAGGCTTTGTTTTGGGTGTAATAGGCTTCGACTTCTTGTGGTGAGAGCGTAAACCGGGGGCGCAGGACACGTTGCTGAAAACGCTGGGTCACAAGCCGCCGGCGCATGAGTTCCCGCCAGACAGAAAGATCTATGTATTCTTCCTGAAGTTCTTTTTCAAACACCTCTTGCGTGGTGTAATCCGACTGCACCTCTTTTTCCGCCGCAAGGACTTCCTCATCTGTAATCATAAGCCCCCGGCGCTCCAGCTCCTGTTGCATGAGAGCCTGCACAATGAGGGTGAACAGACTCGAACCGTACTGCTCCTGCAACAACTCCACAGAAGGACTTTGCGCCATAACAAGCGCCCCGCCGCCCACATCGTGAAACGCTTCGATCTGGCGCAGGGTGATGACGTGTCCGTTGACCGTAGCGACAGCCCCCGGTGGCAGACTTTCCGTTGCTCCAACCGACAACGGCACCAACAATACCAACAGTACCAGCAAAAACAGACACAAACGCATTGCTTTCCTCATGCCACAACCAGCGTGCCCAATTCCAGACGAACGGCATCAAGGCGCTTGGGGGTCGGCAAGGTGGTGTCGAGCTTTATTTCCAGTGATGTGGGCGGGAAAAGTTTCGCACGACCAGCGCGGGCAGCCAGAAACGGCACCAGTCGCTCTGGAATGATCGCCGTCTGATCCTCATTCCATGTGACACGCACCCGATCAGCGTACACATCTGCCTTCACAGCCTGAGCGTGACTCAAGAACTGCTTGAGCGCTAAAACCGCGATGAAGATTTCCAGCGCTTCGGGAATCTGTCCAAAACGATCCCGCAGTTCCAGCTCCAGCTCTTCCCGGACATGGGCATCCGGTGCGGAAGAAAGCTGTTTGTACCAGCGCAGGCGCTCCCGTCCGTCCGTGATGTAGTCTTCGGGAATGTGCGCGGTCAGCCCCAGCGTCAACTCCGTTTCCGTGTGTAAAGACACCCCGCCGCCCTTGATTTTTTCTACGGCTTGTTCAAGCATCTCAAGATACAGCTCAAGACCTACGCGGCTCATGTGCCCAGACTGCACCTCACCCAGAATGTTGCCCGCGCCCCGCAACCGCAGATCCTCCATCGCAACCTGAAAACCAGCCCCAAGGTAGTCAAGATCCAGAATGATCCGCATCCGTTCTCTGGTTATTTCGGACAGACTGTTGAGATCCGGGACAACAAAGCCCGCAAAGGCCTGTCTGTCCGAACGTCCGACCCGACCCCGCAACTGATAGAGCTGCCCCAGCCCGAACATCTGCGCCTGATCCACAATGAGCGTGTTGGCGCGGGGAAAATCCAGACCGGATTCTACAATCGCTGTACACACCAGCACATCCAGATCGCCGTGCCAGAAGGCGTGCATGGTTTCTTCAAGTTTCTTTTCCGGCAACTGTCCGTGCGCCATGCCGATGCGCGCTTGCGGCACCAGCTCGTGTACAAACTCCACCACCCTCTCCAGTCCCTGCACCCGATTGTGTACCCAGAACGTCTGCCCTTCACGAGCCAGTTCGCGTTCGAGAATCTGCTTGAGCACCTTCTTGTCGCGTTCCAGAATGGCGGTAGCCACAGGTTTGCGCTCTGGCGGTGCGGTTTCGATAACCGAAAGCTCACGCACACCGGACATGGAAAGCTGAAGCGTACGAGGAATGGGCGTGGCGGTGAGCGTGAGCGCGTCCACAGTCTTCTTCATTTTCTTGAGCTTTTCCTTGTGCCTGACCCCAAAGCGTTGCTCTTCATCGAGCACCAGCAGGCCGAGATTGGGCAGAACAACGTCATCAGAAAGCAGGCGGTGCGTCCCGATGAGGATGTCAATCTGCCCAGAAGCCGCCGCTTTCAGCACTTCTTTTTGTTTCTGCGCGGACACAAAGCGGCTCAACAAGCCAACATTGATGGCAAAACCCGAAAGGCGTGCCCGAAAGGTCTGGTAATGTTGCTCCGCAAGCACGGTGGTTGGACAGAGCAACGCCACTTGCCTGCCTTCGGACGCGGCTCGAAACGCGGCTCGAAGTGCCACCTCGGTCTTGCCAAAGCCCACGTCGCCGCACACAAGGCGATCCATGGGTTCGGGCTTTTCCATGTCCGCCAGCACATCTTGAATAGCGCGTGCCTGATCGGGCGTTTCTTCAAAGCCGAACGAGGCTTCAAATTCGCGGTACAGCTCACCTGTCGGCGGATAGCGAAAGCCCTTGGCAACCTTGCGCCAGGCGTACATCTCCACCAGATCTTCGGCGATCTTCTCAATGGCCTTGAGGGCTTTTTCCTTGCCAGCCTGCCACGCGCCGCCGCCCAGCCGATCGAGCGCTGGCTCCACATCCCCGCTTCCCTTGAAGCGCTGAATGAGAGACAGACGGTCTACTGGCAGGT
>JAVVPW010000193.1:0-230 GCA_036655575.1 Bilophila sp. | reverse complement strand
CGCGTAGTTCAGCAGCAGAAAATCGTTGGCGGTGCCGCCAAGATCCATGCGCAACAAACCGTTGAAACGTGCGATGCCGTAATCTCGGTGGACAAGCAGATCCCCCGGCGTCAGTTCATCGTGCTTGTCAAGCCCCCGGAACGCGCTTGACGGAACCCGCCGACTTTTTTCCACATGCGGCTGAAGGATGTCCTCGCCGAGCACCATGACCTCGTCCCAGAGCATATCCG
>JAVVPW010000192.1:1766-3030 GCA_036655575.1 Bilophila sp. | reverse complement strand
ATGGGATTGCCCACCCAGCAGAGCCTTGTCAGCCTGCTGTCCGTCGTATTGTTCGACTTTTTTGTTGTATTCGTTGGTTCCCGCGCCACCCGCCTTGCCTGTCACGGCGTCTGTTTTGACAACACCGACCTTGAATGTCGGCTGATCTTTCTGCGGAGACAGCACCGTGAACGCGACAAAGACAATCAGGCAGGCAATCGTCAGTCCCGCAACCGACATCAGGATCAGCCGACGTTTTTTTTCATTTGCAGTGAGGGGCATCAGTGTCCCCCTTTTACGGTTACGGTCTGGATAGATCCGTCACGAGAAACCAGCACACGCGAGGTGGTGGGCAGTTCGTAACATTTGATGCCACCAGCACCATGCACCATTGCCGCCCATGCAGGCCACATGAGGCTGTAGCGAGTGCGCAGGTAGCATGTCGTGCCGAGCTTCCAGAGTTCAATGGCATCGTCTGCGGGTTCAAAACCAAGACGGACAGCACCTTGAGGCGGGACATGATCCAGAAAAGCCAGCATCTGTGAGCTGACGGTTTCCCGGATAGTTGCCGTCATGGGTGCTTGCGCGTTCGGCCCAGAGTGGGCGAGTTGAAAGAGAACAAGCGCATCCGCGTTCCGGTTGGGGGCTTTAAGGCTATCCGTTTGCAGACGGATCACCAGCGGCACGTCGCGTTTTGCCAGCGTCACCACGATAGACGAGGAACCGTAGGCCTTCAGCGGAATGACATTGATCAGATTGCCTTCAGGAAGTTCCGGGCGCAGGATTTGATAATAATCCGCCCCGCCATTGGTGATGGACGTGATAGGCCACGGTTGCCCAGTCGCGTCATGAAAAACCAGTGAAGTCGCCACATTGGCAGTCGTGAACACGGGTGTGGGCGCGCGTCCCGGTTCCAGCGAAACACGCACCGTGCGCGTCTTCAGCGTTGGTGGCACAGGTGCCAGCGCACGATCCCGCGCATCAGCCCGTTTGCGGTAGTCCTGAATCTGCTCTTTATCCAAAGGCAGAAGGCGGTTTAACGAATCCTCGAACAAGGCTTGTGCGTTCTGTTCCTTCGCCAGAGCCGCTTCTTCTGCCACCTTGGCATCAAAAGCAGCCTTTGCCTGTGCAGCGGCTTTTGCTTGTGCAGCCGCCAGCGCAGCGGCTTTTGTTTCTGCATCCGCTTCTGCCTGTTGCGCCGCATCTGGCTGACCCAGTACAGCAGCCGCAGGCGAAGATTCAGAAGGTACCGCATACGCGCACTCTGTCGAAAACGTCAGTAAAG
>JAVVPW010000192.1:0-1693 GCA_036655575.1 Bilophila sp. | reverse complement strand
CTGTCCTCATGGCGTAGTCTCGTAGCCAGACCAGCAACGGAGCTGGCGTAGAGATTTCCGCCAGATACGCTTGGGCTTCCGTCAACAAGCCAGACGTGTGCAGCTTGTGCCCCGACTGAGCGAGATAGGCTAAAAAGACCGCAATCGGTTCCGTTTGCGTCCCCCAGAGAGCGCACAACGCTTTCACATCGGCTGACAGGGGAGAAGCCGAATCCCTTGAAAACAGTGGTTCCGCACAGGTTTTTTGCAGTTCCAGCAGGCGGTGTTGCTGTTCGGCAGTGAGTGCCGTGCCCACGGCTTCATGCGTGTCAGAACGTGTGGCACTGTCACGAGCAGAACGGATAAGTGGCTCTTTTTCAAAGCCCCGTCCGCGTAGCCAGCTTGAGAGTTCTGGCGGGTAGCCGTTTTTCCAGCGACTGTCCTGCGCCTTGAAGCGCACAACTATAGCGAGATGCGCCTCTATCGGCGGCAACTGCCCCGCGCGTGCCAGTGAGAGAAAGATGGTTCGCGCAAGATTGCGGTTGCGCGGCATAGGCCAGACTGCCGTTGTTGGCCAAATCGCCCAGAGTCGGTCAAAATCCGCATTCTGTGTCTGGATTTCATCAGCTCTGCGTGTGCGCACAGATCGGGTAGCGCGAACGCTTGGTGTCGCCGGGGGGTGTGTCTCCGATTGCGCAGAAAAGGAATCCCCTCTCCCTACCTCTGACCGCAGAGGAGCGTCACCTTGGCACCTACAGGAGGATGAAGAACATACTGGTGCCGTGGATAGGGACGGGTTCAGGAGAGGGGAAATGGGGGGTAGGGGGGATTCTTTATTTCTTAGAACTCTTTTATAGTACGAAAAATTTTCGCCCCCTGAGTGTGCTTCTTTCGCCAGAGCGACAACTGTGGAGGAAGTCTTTTTTTCCTCGACAAGAGTCGTACCCGTAAGCATCAAAAAATGCCGCACGCGAGAAGACAGGAGAAGGACATACACATTATGCCCGTCCTGAAAGAGCACCTCGATGTATTCCAGTCGAACCAATTCCTGAAGATAACTCTGGACGCTCCTCACGCTACACTTGCACCGCTTCGCCAGTGTTTCCTGACTAGGCCAACAGCGATCCGTGTACCGACAAAACCGGAACAGATGCAGATACAAAAAGGAAGGCCCAAATTTCAGTTCCTGATCCGCGTCGATAAATTCGGGATAAAACTTGTCATCGACTCGCAGGAATACCTTTGCAGGCGCAAAAGTTGTCATCGTTGCGTCCTCATGCGGCGCAGAAAAAAGACAAAAATCCAGCCCCCTGACTTGACGTCAGGTTTGGATCTGGGTATTGTCTTCTCAGCTTTTTGGGAAGACATACCCGCTGGGGTGGCCGGATGTTGTGCTCTAACACAATGTCCGGTTTTTCTTTTTTCTGGCGTTAGTTCATGTTTTATTCCTCAAAAGTTTTCCGTAGTTCATCAGTTCATCGGTAAAGAGACGCACAACTTCTGACTCTCTGTTCAGATCGTGATTGCGTTATTTTGCCGATTTTTTGTGCTCCTCGTGAGTGCCTTGGATGAAACAACACCACACGCCACCCGCGCGTATTCAAGTTCATCGAATGCCGCTTTCAATTCAGGATGCGGTTTCACAGGGCAATCAAGCGAGGAAAAGATCTCACTCAAAACATGCTGATACCGCTCATCAAGGAGTTGTGCTTTT
>JAVVPW010000191.1:0-3110 GCA_036655575.1 Bilophila sp. | reverse complement strand
TCTGGCTCTTGCAAGTGTGGCCTTTGCCGCTGAACCGGCAAAATTTCACATCGGCGTCTGCACAGGCACAGTGTCCCAGTCTGAAGACGATCTGCGTGGCGCAGAAGCCCTCATCAAAAAGTACGGTGATGTGGCCGAGGGTGGCATGATCAAACACATCACCTACCCTGACAACTTCATGAGCGAAATGGAAACCACCATTTCCCAGATCGCGTCCTTTGCTGACGATCCGCTGATGAAAGCGGTTGTCGTCAATCAGGCCATTCCCGGCACCACGGAAGGCTTCCGCCGGATTCGTGAAAAGCGCCCTGACATCCTGCTCTTCACAGGCGAAGCCCATGAAGATCCGGGCGTTATCGAATCTGCTGCTGACCTCGTTATCAACGCCGACAACATCGCTCGTGGCTACCTTATTGTCGCGTCTGCAAAAAAACTCGGCGCAACCGACTTTGTGCATATTTCCTTCCCTCGGCATATGAGCTATGAATTGCTCTCGCGTCGGCGCAACATCATGGAAGTGGCCTGTAAGGATCTCGGCCTGAAATTCCATTTTGAAACCGCTCCCGACCCGACCAGTGACGTGGGTGTGGCTGGCGCACAGCAGTTCATTCTGGAAAAGGTGCCGGCGTGGATCAATAAGTATGGCCCGAAGACGGCCTTCTTCTGCACCAATGACGCCCACACCGAACCGCTCCTGAAGCGGATCGCTGAAAGCAAGGGCTTCTTCATCGAAGCTGACCTCCCCTCACCGCTGATGGGCTACCCCGGCGCGCTGGGCATCGACCTTGCTGGTGTTGCTGGTGACTTCCCCGCTATCTTGAAGCGCGTGGAAAAGACGGTTGCTGAAAAGGGCGGCGCTGGACGTATGGGCACATGGGCTTATTCCTACGGCTTCACCTGCTCTTACGCACTCGGCGAAATGGCAAAGACCTTCATTGAAAAGGGCGTGGACGCAAAGAACTTCCGCCGTAAATTCAAGAAGGACGATCTTGTCGCCGCGTACAACGCAGCAACCCCCGGTGCGACATGGAGCGGCAACTTCTACCGCGACGTGCAAACCGGCGTGGAAAAGAAAAACCATGTGCTCGTGTATCAGGATACCTATGTTTTCGGTAAGGGCTACCTTGGCATGACCAAGCTCGTTGTTCCCGAAAAGTATTTCACCATTAAATAACGCTACGGGGGGCGTTTGTGCCCCCCCCTTTTTTCCCATAACGACAACACAAAGACGTGCTCAGAAAGGGGCGTGCATGGAAAAAGAGCCACTACTCCGCATGGATGGCGTGGGAAAGGCCTATTTCTCCAATCGAGTACTCAAAAATGTGACCTTCACCCTGCGGGAAGGGCGTATTCTTGGTCTTGTAGGCGAAAACGGCGCGGGTAAATCCACCCTGATGAACATTTTGTTCGGCATGAATGTGATCCGCGAGACCGGCGGCTATGAAGGCCGCATCCTGATTGATGGCGAGGAAGTTCACTTTGACAGTCCCATGAATGCCCTGCACGCCGGCATCGGCATGGTACATCAGGAATTTTCGTTGATCCCCGGCTTTACCGTCACCGAAAACATTGTGCTGAACCGTGAATCGCTCGTCTACAATCCACTGGTAGAAGCCTTTGGCGACCGTTTGAAAACGCTCGACCGCAAAGCTATGGACGAACGCGCTGCAAGTGCGATCACCAAGCTCAACGTAGGGCTTGACGGGGACACCCTCATTTCAGAACTCCCGGTCGGCTACAAGCAATTCACCGAAATCGCTCGTGAAATCGACAAAAAAACCACCCGTCTCCTCGTGCTTGACGAACCAACGGCAGTGCTCACGGAATCTGAGGCGGAAATCCTGCTCCAGTCCATGCGCCGTCTGGCGGCGACAGGCATTGCTATTGTGTTTATTTCCCACCGCTTGCAGGAAATCTTGAGCGTCTGCGACGACATCATCATCCTGCGGGACGGCGAGGTGGTGCTTGAAACCGAAGCCTCCAAAACCTCGGTGCGAGAAATCGCAAACGGGATGGTCGGTCGCCGGATTGAAGGGCAAAAACGCGATCTGGACGAAATCCGCAAGCCCGGCCCCCCTATCCTTGATGTGCAACATCTGTGGGTGGACATGCCCGGCGAAACCGTCTTTGACGTCAACCTCTCCGTACTGGAAGGCGAAATCCTCGGCATCGGTGGTCTGACAGGACAAGGCAAGCTCGGCATTGCCAACGGCATCATGGGACTGCACGCGGCAGGCGGAAACGTCAGCTTTGCCGGCACCCCCCTTTGTCTGAACAATCCCGCAGCGTCGCTTGCTGTGGGGCTGGCGGCAGTGTCGGAAGATCGGCGGGGCGTGGGACTGTTGCTTGAAGAGTCGATCGCGTGGAACATCATTTTTACAGCGCTGCAAATGCAGAAACGCTTTTTAAAGCCGGTGCTGGGCGGTCTGGTGCGGGTGCGCGATGAAGAAGCCATTGTCCAGTGCGCCAAACAGTACATCAAGGATCTGGAAATACGGTGCATGGATTACAAGCAACCTGTGCAGGAACTTTCCGGCGGCAATCAGCAAAAAGTCTGTCTGGCAAAGGCCTTTGAAACCAGACCGCGTCTGCTCTTTGTGGCAGAACCCACACGCGGCATTGACGTAGGCGCAAAGAAAGTGGTGCTCGACACCCTGAAACGCTCGAACCGAGAAACAGGCATGACCATTGTGATGATCTCCTCAGAACTGGAAGAACTGCGTTCCATCTGCGACCGTATCGCCATTGTGGATCGAGGGCGCGTTGCAGGGATTCGTCCGGCTACAGACCCATCCGAAGCCTTTGCGTACCTGATGCTGGGTACGTCAGACGAAGAGGAGTCAGTCGCGTGAAAACATGGAATGCCTTTATTGAAGAAGCTGGCTGGCCGCGAGTACTCATCGGTGCTTTTCTGGTGCTGCTGTTTATCATGGCGCCTTTTGTCAACGTGCGCATCGACGCCTCGTTAAGCGACACACTGGTGCGCTTTGGCATGAACGGCCTGATGGTGCTGGCTATGGTGCCGATGGTACAGTCCGGGTGCGGACTCAATTTCGGGTTGCCGCTTGGCATCATCGCAGGACTCCTTGGCGCGGTGACCAGTGTGGAAC
>JAVVPW010000190.1:0-3151 GCA_036655575.1 Bilophila sp. | reverse complement strand
CAAGCCCGATCCGGGGTGTCTTGGTCAGGCGAAAACACAAAGGCCTCAAACCAGTACAGTTCCGCATCCGGGGCTTTCCAACTGTCACTGGAGAGTCCCGCCTTGCCGCAGAGCTGGCGCAGATAGGTCAGCCGATCCCAGTGTTGTTCTACTGGAACCTGCGGCAGAAAAACACCGCTTCGCCCACCGCGAACAAGGAGCAGGCCGTGCGTGCCGACGGTGATCTGTTCAGGGTCTGGGCAGCGGGTCAGCGGGTCAAGGACGGAGATTTCCAGCTTGGTTTTCAGCCATTCTTCCTTGGTCAGCGGCGGAAAACGGGAATCGTCAAACGCTGCGGCGCAGGCCATGCGGGTTACTGTGAGGTAGAGCGGCCCTTGTCCGACCATGTTTCCGATGCAGCCGCGCAGCAATCCGTTGTGGGTCAGGGTCACAAACACGCCGAGTGATTCTTGAAGCGTGGTGGCTTCTTTTGGCGGTGGCGGCACATCGTTTGCTGTGCCTTCCGTCAATTCTCGCATGATGGCAAGCCGAGCCACATCGCCAAGGTATCGCTGTTCCTCTAGTGTAAGACTGACTTTAGCCATGGTGACTCCTTAGAGCGTGAGTACCCCTCACAAGGGCTTTCAAAATCCTTCCTCAAGCGGAGGGAAGATGAGGGCGGTGGGGGCGGTGGGAGCGAGGGGACGGTTGCCGGGGAGCAGGTGCAGCGTGCGTCCGTCCGGGGCAAGTTCGAGGCGTTGCTCTGCCAGCCATTGCAGTGCCTGCGGGTAGATGCGGTGCTCACAGGCGTGGATGCGTGCGGCAAGCGCTTCAAGTGGTTCGTCTGCCCGCACAGGCACGGCGGCCTGAATGATGATCGAACCGTGATCCATGATTTCATCCACAAGATGCACGGTACACCCCGTAAGCCGTACCCCCCAGTCACGAGCCTCTTCAATCCCGTGGACACCGGGAAAAGACGGCAGCAACGCGGGGTGGATGTTGAGCACGCGACCGGGGAAGGCCTGCAAAAACGTCGGTGTCAACATCCGCATGTATCCGGCAAGAGCAACGGTATCCGCGCCGACTTCCTGAATAGCCTCCACCACGGCGCTGTCAAAAGAGGCTCGATCCGACCAGAGACGGTGATCCATCAAGCAACAGGGGATACCTGCGGCACGGGCACGGTCAAGGACTTTGGCACCGGGTCGATTGCAGATCACAAGGCGGATGTCGGCGTCAAGCACACCTTTTGCCACACTGTCGAGCATGGCCTGAACATTGGTGCCACTGCCGGAGGCCAGCACCGCAAGACGCAAGGTCATGCACTTACTCCCTTTTTTTGATACACGCTGACAAGCGCTTGCACCAGCGCGGGGATGGTGTAGGCGTCTGGCTGAATGTCGCAGGTAAAACCGTGCTTGAGCAAGGTTTTTGCGGTGATGGGGCCGATACAGGCCAGCTTGGGTTGGTGTGCCGCCAGCAGTGTAGCCGGGATCTGGGCAAAGAAATTGTCCACCGTGGAGGAAGAACCGAACGTCACACAGTCCAGCGTTCCCGCTTCCAGGCGCTCCAGCACCTCATCGCGCCGCGCCGTTGCGGGCACGGTTTCGTAGATGGGCAGAACCTGCACGCTTGCCCCGGCTTTACGCAGTTCTTCAGGCAGGACTTCTCGGGCTTCACGAGCGCGAGGAATGAGAATCTTTTTGCCCTTCATGCCGAGTTCGAGCATTCCTTCTACAACACCTTCAGCGAGATAGGCATCTGGAACAAAGTCTGGAACAATCCCGCGTTCCCGGAGTCCCTGGGCTGTTGCGGGGCCAATAGCTGCCACCCGCTGTTTGTAGAGTGCCCGAGCATCGCGCCCCAGAACGCTGAGTCGATCCCAGAACGCCCGCACCCCGTTGATGGATGTGAAGACGATCCAGTCAAACGTGCTGAGGTCTGACAAGGTTGCGTCCACAGCGGTGTAGTTGGCAAGGGGGCGGATGTCGATGGTCGGAAACTGGATCACGTCCGCGCCAAGCGCAACAAGTTGTCCTGCCAGACCGCTTGCTTGTTCGCGTGCGCGGGTCACAACCACACTGCGCCCAAGGAGGGGCTTTTGCTCAAACCAGTTGAGTCGGTCGCGCAGCCGCACCACGTTGCCCACAACGATCACAGAAGGATTGGTGAAGCCCTTGGCCACAGCGTCATCAGGCAGCGTGGCGAGTGTAGCGGCAAGGCTACGGTGCCGTGCCGTAGTGCCCCAATGGATGAGTGCAGCCGGAGTGTCAGCGGGGAGTCCCGCTGCGATAAGATTTTTGGCGATGTCCGGGAGATTTTTCATGCCCATGACAAAAACCAGCGTACTGGCACTGGCGGCTAGCGCCTTCCAGTTGTGTACAGAGCCGGGCTTGTCGGGGTTTTCGTGTCCGGTGATGAGCGTGACAGAGGAGGCAAAGCTCCGGTGCGTCAGCGGGATACCCGCATAGGCTGGGCCTGCGATGGTGCTTGAAATGCCCGGCACTTCCTCAAAAGGGACACCCGCATCAAGCAGTTCTTCGGCCTCTTCGCCACCGCGTCCAAAGATATACGGATCCCCGCCTTTCAGACGTGCTACGATCTTGCCAGCTTTCGCCTTTTCCACGATGAGCTTGTTGATGCCGTCTTGCGAAAGGGTGTGGTCGCCTGCTTTTTTGCCCACATAGATGCGTTCGGCATCGGGACGGGCGTACCTGAGCAGAAGGTCATTGGCGAGATAGTCGTACACCACGACGTCTGCTTTTTCGAGAATTTCCTTGCCCTTGATGGTCAACAAACCGGGATCACCCGGCCCGGCACCGATGAGATATACTTTCATGCTGTCCTCGCGTTATCGTTCGGGAGTGATCTGACCTGATTCTTTACGTCTTGCGTGCTCTGGAAAGCGCAACGCCGTTTCGGGAAGGTACCGACAAATGCAGCCGGAGGGAAGAGTTTTTCCTGATCCTCGCAGGTGAAGAGGCTCTCAATGCCCGGAATAGGCCAGCACATGATTGAGTCCTACCGTCGAGACGCGAACGTCTCCGTTGGTGAACGTGGCGCGGGTCAGTGTCCAGCCTTCCATGTCGATCACGTCTATTTTACCGGAAAGAGCGAGCGAAGCAAAGGGAGTGAGAGCGGCAAGCACATCCTCCAGAGGGAAAAACAC
>JAVVPW010000189.1:0-3207 GCA_036655575.1 Bilophila sp. | reverse complement strand
CTGAGCGTAGAAGGAAGGGCGACGTAAAAAAGCCAACAACAACGCTCCACTGCGGATGCGTGTCTGCCCCATGTCTACAGAGGCCACCAGCCACGCGGCTTCAAGCAACTCCTGAAGGAGCGGAGAAAACACAGGGCGCCCAGAATTTCCAGAGCGGAAGGTTTCGAGCGCTGCATTGAGTTCTTGACGGAGCCGAGCCACTTCGCAACCGCACGTTGTGAGCACCACACTCACATCAGAACGCGGGGTGTCAAGGCAAGCCAGCAGGCAATGCTCTACAGTGACTTCGTATTGCCCATGATTGACAGTCAACCCGGCAGCCGT
Source organism: Bilophila sp. (assembly GCA_036655575.1). Taxonomy (GTDB): domain Bacteria; phylum Desulfobacterota; class Desulfovibrionia; order Desulfovibrionales; family Desulfovibrionaceae; genus Bilophila. The sequence goes on along the minus strand of JAVVPW010000189.1, from coordinate 2,883 downwards.
ATGCAACATCTGTACGCAGGTCGTGTTGCATTTGTCGATGAGTCCCTTCATTTCAACACCGATCACGCTGGCCTCCTTGCGTATGGGATAAGTCAAGCACTGGCGGCGTCTACAGCGTGAGTGCTGCGGACGGTTTCAAGCGCGCCACCCGCGTGAGCGCTCCTTGCGCTTTACCCTGTTCGCCTAGCCCTGTCCAGACACTCTGGACAGCCTGCCACAGCTCCAGCGCGAGAAGCGGATCCCATTGCTCCAGCGCGGCCTGTTCTGCGGTGAGGCTCACTTCTTCAGCAAGAACCGCAGCGATGTTCCAGCGTTCGCCCTGACAAAGGAGTCGCATCTGGCGCAGTCGCAAACGCAGACAGGTAGCCTTGTCTTGTCCTGTCATGGCTGCTTCCAGCACGTCCAGCGCCCCGGCAAGATTGTTTTGTCCAACCAGTTGTAAGGCTTGACGTTCGGCTTCGTGCAGCACCTGCCGCTTTGAACCCCCGTCCTCAGTCTCGCTGCAAGCGGGCTTTGCGCCAAGCGATCGCACCCAGATGCGCGTTTCACTGTCCGCAAAGGGGGTGTTGTCCGCAAAAGCCAGTTGCTCCAGCCCCGGTACGCGCAACAAGAGCGCCGCGCACTCTTGTCGCACAACGCCAAGCGCCCCAGCGTAGCAAGGGCCTGCGGCGGACAGGGCTTCGGCAAGGGCACGCTGCACATCCAGCCACAGCGGACAGGCTGGCACAAAACCTATGCCCGTTGCCACGGCTTGCAAGGCTTTGCCGCTGACAAGAGCCTGACGCACGGCAGAAAGGGACGTTGGATCAGGCGCGGGGATGCCTGTGACGCCCCCTTCAGCCGGGGGCAAGGTGTTGATCCGACCGAGCAGGGAGCAATACACGATTTTCCACACCAAAACATCGGTGGAAGGCGCCGCACCGCAGAGAAACCCCAGAACATCCCGCGCAACAGCGTGAAAAGCGGCGTGCGCGGCGCTCACGTCTTCAAGCTGCAACGGCGCTGTTTTGTCTGAGGAAGGGGTCACCGCTTGCGTTGTGGCTTGTGTTGTGGCTTGCGTTGTTCCCGAAACAGCTTCAGCGTCTGCACCTCGCTGGCTGGCCTGTCCGGCCTGCCCGACCTGTTCGGTTTGCACAGCGTTCTCTACAGGCACCGCCGCCACCACCGGCAAACGTCGGATAGCCTCCAGCAGATCGCGCAAGGGCGCTCGATCCAGTCTCTCGCCGCTTTGCGCATCGAGTGCGGTCACAGCGTCTCGTGCCGCAGTCTGCACTTCCTCTGGAAAAGGAGCGCTGTCAACCCAGCTTTCTAACAGGACAAGCGAACGCTCCTGCCACCAATCCAGACTGTTGGCGCGCGCCCGCAGGCGCTTCAAGGGCGGGAAAGCTGTCTCCCACCAGTGTTCAAACAGGCCGCTCAACACGCACGTTCCGGCAATCCATCCCTCCAGGCCTGCGGTGTGACCAAGTGCTACCGCCAGATAGGCCGCAGCAGAAATATCCTTCCCCTCCGTGCGCAACACCTCCTCAGCCGCAGTCGCCACAACGCTCCAGTCAATGGCTGTAGCAGAAACAGAGGTCAGCTTTTTCAGCTCGTCGTGCATCCGGGTGTAGGACGGTTGATATTTAGGATCAACACCCTGCGGCGCCTCTCCGGGTAGAGCCGCAATCAGGAGAGCAACATCAATCATACCGTATCTCGCATACAACATCTCGACGTTTAGAACGTGTTCACCTTGAAAAAACAGGGAAAACTTTTTTACAGTTCAATCGTATGCATTTTCTAAAAAAGAGTAAAGAGGCTCTTGCAAAAAGAGATTCTCATGCGCCTCTATTTGACAAAAAGGCTTTTTTAACATAGAAATACATATAATTTATTATACAGAAAGGATCACATATGCTGCACACCATGACTCCCTCAGAAACCTATCGGCGTCTTCAAAACGGTGAAATCCTGCTCATTGATATTCGTGACACGGATGAATATACAGCTCTTTCTATCCCCGGCGCGCATTTGATCCCGCTGTCCATTCTCTCTCGGCATCCTGTACGAGAAGATGGAGGCCTTTCAAGACCTGTTGTCTTTACCTGTAACTCTGGAAATCGCACGCAAAAGGCTTCGGAACTTCTGCAAAAAGTGGCAGATGGAGAAGCATGGCAGATGGAAGGTGGCGTCACAGCGTGGGAAAAGGCTGGATTCCCAGTACAACGCAAGGCTGCAACAAGTCTCTCGCTGTTTCGACAGATCCAGATTGGAGCGGGATCACTCGTTGTACTGGGTGTTGTGGGGAGTGTTCTCTGGTCTCCCCTGCTCTGGCTGGCAGGTTTTGTAGGTGCTGGGCTTGTTTTTGCTGGCGTTAGCGGGTTTTGTGGACTTGGAATACTGCTTTCACATATGCCATGGAATCGTGAATAGTCCACAGAGTTGTGTCATTTCGTGGTAAACTCCCGCACAAGCGTGTGGGCAGCCGGGAAGGTCTGCTCAAGCTGATGCCGCTCTCCCATCTCAAAATCGGCAAAATCAAATCCCGGCGCCACAGTGCAACCAACCAGTGCAAAGTCCACTCCCGGTGCGGGGGTTGCGCCAAACCAGCACCCGCCTCGCACCACACTCTGCACCTGTTGACCACGGGCAAGATCAGTCCCTAGCAGTGTTTCGCGTGCCTCTCCCTCAGGCGAAAGGCTCACAAGCCGCAAAGGCCCGCCCATATGAAAATGCCAGATTTCATCTTGCCGGATGCGGTGCAGATGAGAATACTCTCCCTGACGCAACAAGAACAAGATGGCTGTCGAAAAAGCCCGATCTCCCCGGTACTCTTTTGGCAGTACCGAGTGGGGAATCGTACCGGCACTGCGGTAGGTCTCTGCGTAAAAGCCACCTTCC
>JAVVPW010000188.1:0-3216 GCA_036655575.1 Bilophila sp. | reverse complement strand
CCATATCCGCACACCATTTTCTGACCGGGGCGGGAACAGGACAGAGCGGTGTCCGGTAGCGGGTTGCCGCGTAGCCGTCGATTGTTTCCGTAGCATCGGCAAGGGCTGTTCCCATGACGATCTTGTCCGGGCAGCGTGCAGGCGGTACGGCGCGATCGGTCAACTGCGTGAGCTTCATCTCCCCGAACCGGGTCACAAGATCGTCACAAGTGGCGTAGGTCATGCCTTGTCCCCTTTTGCTTTTTCTGCCTGCGGAAGCGCGGGGTCATCTTCAGTACCCGCAGGAGCTTTTGGGGTTTCCACAACAATGAGCAGAGGTTCCGCACGGAGCAAAGCCAGTTGTTCCGGTGTAAAGTCTGTATCGGCATAGTCTTGCGTCCCCGTATGGACGATCCCGGCACGCCGGAAGCCGTCCCGTATGGTCGTGATGCGGATCATGATGTCACCTACGAGAGCCACGGGCTGACCAGCAGCTCGGCAGTTCCAGCCCATTCATTCGTGGCTCCACCTGTGGTCAGCGCGGAAACAATGACTTTGCGAGCCGCGCCGTCGTGGGTGGGCGGTACGACCAGCAGATTGGGAACCAACCCCAGAGGATCGCCGTTGTCGTTTTTGAAGGCCATCATTGCAGCGCGGGCTTCAGCGTAATTCTCATTGGTCAATGGCTTGGTGGAACGGATCGCGCACTGCCAGAGGCCAAAACCGACATTGACGCGGGCATCCACGCCGTACAGGTACTCATCGCGCATGAACACGTTGTCATCAGTAGCCGCGTCCTTGCGTTTCAGGGTGTAGTCCCGGCGCTTTTGAAAAATGAGCGGCTTCACCGGGCGCGTGGTACACATGAGGTACCACGGGGCCACAGCTCCCGATGTAGGCGCGAGGGAGTTGGAGACGGACGCACCGTCAACCGGGTGATCCGTATCGAAAAAATACTGTCCGTCGTAGCATGTCGCCTGATGCCCTTGCTGCAACTGCCCAAACACAAGCTGGTTCGGGTGCAGACCAGCCTGCGCGCCCAGATCGCGGAACATGGGGCCGTAAATACCGATCTGGTCGTCTTCGATGTCGTCGCGTTTGACCGCGATGGTCGTTTCAAACTTTTCGTTTTCAATGCTGTATTTGTGGGCTTTCAGATTGCGAATGACGCGATCCCCTGCCCATTTCTGCATGGAAGGCAAGGTGCCGAGCCACGGGTAGACGTTTTCCCGCGTGGTGGACGGTACGAGCATGGCGATTTTCTCGTACTGGCTTTCAGCGGTGCCAAGGCCGTCCATGAAAGCGGCAGAAACACCGAGATAAAACTGTTCGAGTGTAGAGCGGTTGATGTCCATCGGTAACTCCCTAGATTTTAACCCATACGCCGTCGTCTGTGACGTCAAGGACGATGCCAGCCATCGGGGCGTTTGTAGCAGTGGTTTTCTGAACGGTGCAGTCGTCCGCCGCGTAACAGGCCGTGCCGATACTGGCGAGGGTGGGCGCATCTGCGGACGCGGCGTCAAACGCATGGACACCCCGGCGCACCAGTACCTTTTCCCCACTTTTCCCCTGCCGTTGCGCGACACCCACCACTGGAGACAGTCCGGCGGTGATACTTGCTGGAACAAGTTTGCCGCTGCTGTTCAGGCAGACCATGCTTCCGGCGTACACAGTGGCAGCCGCTTCAAACATCGTTTCGTCGCCATTCCGGCGCACGGTATCGCGATCACTCGTCAGAGCCATTGGCGGCCTCCTTTGTGGTCTGCATGGCTTTCAGGTAGCTTTCTTCGGAAATCCCTATGACCCGACACATGGTGCGTTCGGCACTGCTGATCTTGTCCTTGCCGTCATTGGGCGGTGTTGTCTTTGGTGCCCCCTTGCTTCCGGGGCGCAAGTCCGGGGCTGCGGAACAGAAGGTCTTGAAGGCTTCAGGATCGCGGGACGCAAGAGCCTTTGCCCAGTCTTCAAGGGCGGGGCTGATTTTGCCTTCGGCCTTGGCCTGCGCAACAAGAGCCACGGACTGCGCTGTCTTCATCTGGGCAAGTTCCGTGTTTACGGCGTTGAAAACTTCCGTTGGCACAAATCTGTTTGCGTCAGGGTGTTCGGCGCGAGCGGCGACAGACTGGACGGCCCGCACAAGTCCCGCAGGGGTTTCGTCGGTGGACTGTACGGTCTGAGCCAACGTGGACAGGGCGGATTTCATACTCTGAGCGTCCTGCACAAGACCACGCACGGCGGCCTCGACAGCGGCTTCCGTCGGCTCGGCGTCCGCAACGCCCAGCACGGAAGCCAGTGTTTTGAGTAGTGACATAGCGTCTCCGGGATTGAGGTTGTGTCCCGCTGTAGACGCGATTGCCCGCAGGCTGGTCAGGTTCGGGACATTGGTAAGAGCCACGGACTCGACACACTGGATGATGCCGTTCGCGTCGTGGTAATAGACGGGGGAAATGTAGCGGTATTCGCGTGCGGACACGGCAGCCTTGCCCTTGTCCGTCCAGTTGACCTTGCCCCAGATGCCGTCAGGGCGAGCAGCAAGCTCGGTGATCCAGCCAGCCGCAGGAGCGGGCTGACCATTCTGCGTGGAGTAGACAAGCTGATGGTCATAATCCACAGGGATATCGACCGCGCCATTGTGCGCACGGGTTGCCGCAACCACAGCGACCGGGTCACAAGACCACGGCCCGCGCCCATCGCGTCCGTGAAACGTCCCGGAGGGCAGGATGTGCATCCATTCCGGGGCTGCTCCTTCAGGAAGGAGTACTGAGTGCGATGTCTTGAATGTGTTCATGCCGCTATGAATAGCGGCAAGCAAGGGGCGGGTCTTTGAACACCCTTTAGGAAAAAACAGGAGGAGAGGAGAAACGTGCGGGCAGGCTGGTTCGCTGACACGCACGGTAAACGGGGCGTAAACGGGGCAGGTGTGGCGAAACAAAAAAACGCGGGTCTGTGCAAGCCCGCGCATGAAAAAGAGCCTCTGTGGGCGTTTTCAGAATGGCACGGAGGGAGACGCTGCCCCAGAATGACAAGCCCATCCGGGATCAATGCCGTCTGGAACCTCCAGAACTTCATCGGTGAGGGAATTGACCCATGTCACCGCGCCCTCGTCAACAGGTGTTTCGCTCACCTGCCAGCCAAAACGTTCCAGATCATCACCGGAAATGCTGAGAACAGCACAGCGGCATTTCCAGCCGTTCGGCGGATAGTGCGTTTCCCACCACGGGTGATCGATCGGCAGAA
>JAVVPW010000187.1:0-3282 GCA_036655575.1 Bilophila sp. | reverse complement strand
ACCACGCCACAGGCCGAGCGAGTCCACCCCGGATCGGAAGGCCAGATTTTGACTTGTGCATGTGCGTGATGAACTTGGCAGGTTCCAGCGGAACAGGAAGGCCGTGCTCACCCTTCAGGCGCAAGGTTGTTCCGTCCAGCCGATCGAACTCGAACCAGCGCGGATCGCGCCAGAGGATAGAAGACGGGTACCAGCTCTTGCCCTCGGTATCCCACATGATTTCACAGACGGAATAGCCTTTGCCGACAGCGTCAAGAATGTCCTGCATGGCCTCGGCAAGCACACCGGTACGCAAAAAGTCCCGCACAAGGTCAGCGGCCTTCACATCTTCGGCGGCGTCCGTCGCGGCTTCAACCGTGACGGGCAGGCCAGCCACCTGTAACTTGCGCGTGGAAAGGACGGAGCGGTAATGCAGATCTTTTTCTTCCATCTCTTCGGCAAGCTCCAGATAGCCCAGCGCATCGCCCTGTTCAGCAGCAAGCAGGAGCGCAGCAAGACGTTGCGGCGTCAGATTCTGCGCGGGATGCCCGGACAGAATCTGTCGCACTCCCGTCACTGTGGGAGCCGCCAGCTCTTCGACCAGTCGGGTTCTGTCAATCGGGTTGCCGTCAGCATCGTACAAGGTCTTCACCACGCGCCTCTCTGGTCATCGTCGTCATTGTCAGGGAATGTGGACAGGTTGCGCCGTTGCGTCGCCGGGGTATAGCCGTATTCGATTTTCGGGGAGCTTGCGGCGGAAACGGCCAGAAACAGCGCCCACGTCCGGTCGGCGTGTCCGGCATCATCGGATTCGGCGACAAACCGGGGCGCACCCGTGGGGCCGGATACCTTTTGCAACTTGTGCAGATCGGAGCGCAACGCCTGCACACTTGGCGGGATACGGAGTCGCCTGTCTTCAAACACCTGTTTACCAACCGTTGCCAGCCCCAGTTTTGCGGAAGCCGTAAACAGCACGCCTTCAACGCGGCTTGTCCCGTGCCTGCGCTGTGCGTCTTCCACAGGCTTTTCCCCCATGCCGGTCTGATCCATGCAAACACGCATCACGCGATACCGGATCATGATGTCGTCAAGGATCGCGTCCTGCTCGGCAAAGGTCGCCCCCCGGCGTTCGGCAAGTTCCCGTATCCAGAGCACATCGCCCACCTCTTCGAGCACTACAACGGCGAACAGGTCACGGCGGCGGCCAATGTCAACGCCGACAAAGCACGGCCCGCCCGTGTACAGCTCCGGCCTTCCGGCCTTCTCGTCTTCGGCTGCATTGATAAGCTCCCACGGGAGCCATGCCGTTGCGCCGTCCATCCAGTGCAGCTCAAATTCCTGTGCCCACGCATCCTCATCGGCAAGGGCTTTGCGTAAGCTCTCCACATCGCGCGGCAGACCGTCAGCAATAGCTTTATAAATATCAACGGTATGCCGTGACCACACGTTTTCTCCATCGTCACTTCCGGTCATAAGTTCGTAAAACTTATTCTCTTTGCCGTTCGGTGTGGACGTGATGCGCAACTTAAGGCCGTTTTTTGAGACGACCGGGAAAAGTGCCTTCCAGATGGCATTGCTATCTTTATGAAACGCAAATTCATCCAGAAACACGTTGGCTGAGAAACCGCGGGCTGTGTCGGGATTCGCCGGGAGTGCCGTCACACGGGAGCCGTTTTTCATGGACACTTCAAGGGCGCGCACGGTTGTTCTGTCGTCAAGGCAAAAATCCGTCTCCATCGCTTCAAAGGCCGCGTTCATGGCTCGCAGGTGGAGCTTGACACCTTCCTCCATTGCTTCCCGCGCCTGCCGTTCTCCGCGTGAAAGAATAACCCAGCGTGTACGGCGACCTTCCAGTTCGGCAAAGGCCATGTCCATCGCGATCTCAAGGGTGGTCGTAAAGGTCTTGCCGGTCTGACGGGCGAACATGCCGATTTTGAAGCGGGAATCGTCTTGAAGCCACGTTTTTTGATAAGGATAGAGGATAGGCATCAGGCACCCCCGTAGGCTTCAAGGAGCTTTGCCTTGAGTTGAGCCGGGTTGAGCACCGTGTTTTCAGGATTGCCCGTCACCTGCTCAACCGCCTTGTCCATTTTGGCTTTCATTTCCTTTTCAAGCTGCACCCGCAGGTTCATTTCAAAGTCCTGTGAATAGCGGGAAGCCTGACTTGCATCCTTGACCGCACGAGCCAAGGCCATGATTTCCTTGGCGTCGGCTTCACCTTCCGGGTCGTCAAGACGGCGCATCATGTACTCCCCGGCCAATGCCGAAAGGAGTTGCACCAGCGCACGCCCCTGCTTGCCTTCAACCGCTTCCGGGCCGAGTTTTTGCGCAATGGCATCCGCCACTTCACGACTCTGACGCAAGCGTTCGAGCACCTTGTCGATTTTCTGTTTCTGGCGTCCAAGGGCGGAACGTGAAACAGCATCAACACCCAGCGTGCGCAAATGTTCCACAATCGCGTCAAGAGTAACCCGGCCTTCAGAAAGAAGTCTGTTGATTTCGTTGTAGATTTCCGGTGGGAGCTTTTTCAGCGATGACTTGCGACCCACGACTTACAGCCTCGGCCCCGGACGCTTGACGCCGGGAACTGTAGCACGTCCGGCGGCAACGTCCGATCCGCGCTGGGTAAGCGTGACGACCACGATTCCCCCCAGGTCTTCCCGGCTGACAAGCCCCTGTTCTTCCAGCCATGCGGCATCAGTGTTGACCTGATCACGCGACACACCATGCCCAATGGCCTCAAGAGCGGACTGTAACAACGATGTATTCAGGGCATAGTCAGGATCTTCAGCCAAAAAGCGCAGGAACGCACAGCGGCGGTTTTCGGCCTGCAAGGTGATAAAAGTTTTGTCCATTACTTCCTCTCATCAAGATGATGCTGCATGAGCATGTCAATGTTTGTGCGCACGGCGGCAACATTGGTCTGCAAGCCTTCAAGTTTGGCATTGAAGGCCTTGAATTCGCCGCGCATTTCCTGAAGGGACAGTCTGAGTTCCAGCATGGTCGCTTCATCTGGAATATCCTTTACGGCGTTTTCAAGTTCCGACACCCGCCGCGCAAGTGCTGCCTGTTCGTCCTTCAGAACAAACTTTTGCCGCGCCGACCACCATATCCAACCGCAAAGGAGCGGCACCAGCCAGTTCAGGGCGGCTCCCCAGTCCGAAACCAGTTCCTGTAACGTCATTCTGACTTCTCCGTCCGGCGGCGGTAACAGGTGAGTGCCGCTTCCAGCCCTTTGACATACCGCCGGAGTATGTCGTCTCGCGTGAGCAGCGCATCCAGATTGTCCGGGGCGTCAAACGG
>JAVVPW010000186.1:0-3323 GCA_036655575.1 Bilophila sp. | reverse complement strand
GATCTGGACACGTTCGCCATCGCGCTGCACATCCAGATCCACCCGTCCCCCTGAAGGCGTGTAGCGGATGGTGTTGTCCACCAGATTTTTGATGATGGTGCTCAAATCCGTTTCCGAAATGGCAACTTCCACATCTTCCCGACTGACAACCCCGATGTCGAGCTTCTGCGCTTCGGCTTGCGGCATCAGGTCTTCCAGCGTTTGCCGAAAGACTTTGTGGACGGAAACGCCGGGTGTGCCTGGTTGCGCTTGCCCTTGCGCTCGTGCCAGCGCAAGGAGCTGATTGAGCAGAATCTGGGCGCGGTGCAATCCGTTGCGCAAGGCTTGCAAGCGTTCACGCGCTTGCGGGGACATCTCGGTTGCTTCAAGCCCTTCTGCCTGAAGCGTCAAGGCGGTCAGCGGTGAGCGCAACTCGTGCGCGGCGTCTGCCATGAAGCGGCGTTGCAGGTCGAGGGAGCGAGAAACACGGGCGAGAAGGCGGTTGATAGCCGCGACAAACGGCACGATTTCCAAGGGAATGCAGGTCTCTTCCACATCGCCCAGATCCTGTTCGTGCCGCCGATCCAGTTCCGAGGCCATGCGGGTGATCGGTTTGAACAAGCGCTGAATCAGGACGCGAAGCAGAATGACCAGCACCGGAATGAGGACAAGAAAAGGCATCAACGTGCTGAGGCCGCTGTCTCTGGCGATCTCATCCCGCACAGAGGTCTGTTGCGCTACGGCAATCCGTTGCCCGGAACGCAAGGTCTTGACCACAATGCGCCACGGCTCGTTGTTGACAGACACGGTCTGGATGCCTTCGGGGAGGTCGGAAGCGAGCGTCAATCCCATGGGACGGGAATCTTCATCCTGCTCCAGTTGTTGAATAATCAGGCGCGAGTCGGACTTGGAATCAAGAATGTTCCTGAGCGTTGTGTTTTTTGAAATCGTCAACGTGCTTTTACTCAGCAACGACGCGACCTGGCGCAGTTGATCGTCTTGCAAGGTGTTGGCGTCTTCAAAAGCAATCGCAAAGGAAAGCGCACCTGCTGCAAGCGCAATGATCAGAATACAACACGCAAGCCAGAGAGAAAGCCGGAATTGAAGAGATCGACCGGGTGTTATCTGGAAACCATCCATCCCATCCCCCGTACATTCTTGATGGCAGTGCTCCCCAGTTTTTTGCGCAGGGAATGAATCAGAAATTCAACAGCGTTGCTTTCCACTTCTTCATTCCAGCCGTAGATGCGATCTTCAAGTTCTGTGCGGGAGAGAATCGCACCGGGGCGAACCAGCAAGGCCTGAAGCAACGAAAATTCACGTCCAGACAGCCGCAAACAGGTGTCGTTCTGGGTCACTTCGCGTGTTACGGGATTGAGAGACAAGGAACCGTTGGACAGCAAGGGGCCAGCCACGCCACTTTTGCGCCGGGTTATCGCCCGCATTCGAGCGAGCAATTCCCCCATCTCAAAGGGCTTGACCAGATAGTCGTCTGCACCAAGATCCAGTCCGCGAATGCGATCTTCAACAGCATCACGGGCGGTCAGGACAAGCAATGGGGTGGGGTTGTTGCGGGAGCGGAGTGTGCGAAGCACCTCAAAACCGTCTTTTTTGGGCAAACCCAGATCGAGCAAGATCAGCTCATACACCTGCGCTTCAAGCGTTGTCAGCGCGGTTTCGCCGTCTCGAACCCAATCAACGGCGTAGGTGGCGTCCTTTAAGGACTGCACCACAGCCTCGCCGATCATGCGGTCGTCTTCTACTAAGAGAACTCTCATGCCCAACCTCTCTTCGCCTGAAACAGTGGCATGAGGCGAATCGGTCAGAGCGACGTGCGCCCTGACCGAAAGGCTTTATCCTGAAAAAACGTCCGACTGAGAACATCTTACCGAAAAACCGACCCAAAGGGCGCCCCAGCATAGCCGGAGGCGAGAGCAACGAGACCTTTTTCGGCAAAACAATCTACTTTAGTTTGCAGGCTCTTCAGCGGGCATAGCACTGCTAGCGGCGGGAGCTTTTGCTTTGGAAGCCTTTGTTGACTGCATGGCTTTTTTGCTGGTGCTTTGTTTGACGTGCTTTTTCTGCTGCGGAGCGCAGGGTGCCGACTGGTCGGTGGTTTTGGCTGCGGTAGCGGCGTTCACGGCAGGCACGGTGGCGCAGGTCAGGAACGCACCGGCAACGAGAATAGCCAACATTTTGGTACAACTTTTCATGGGGAATCTCCTTGTCTTTTTTGAGTCACTGGGGTGGGCAAAACGGAGGTTCGTATCGCGAACGCCCCTGCGTCTTGATGGGGAGATACTCCGGTATAAAACTTAGCGGATACTGAGGCTCAGGTCTCTTTTTGCCCTTGGCTCAAAAAAAATCTTCAGAGTGCGCTTTTTTCTGCGAGAAGCGTATCAAGTTCTTCCATGAAAGCAGAGAGCAGGGCTTCTTGTCCGCGTACTGAGCGGATGACTTCGCCTTTCTTAAAGATGATGCCTTTGTCGCGCCCTCCAGCCATGCCGAGATCCGCCTCTCTGGCTTCACCGGGGCCGTTGACGACGCACCCCATGACGGCAATCTTGACGTTGGCGGTTTCTCCAGCCAGACGTTGCTCCACTTTGTGCGCGAGTCCGATGAGATCTATTTCCGTGCGTCCACAGGTTGGGCACGAGACGAGTTCTGGGCCGCGCTGGCGCAAACCAAGGGCACGAAGCACTTCCCATGCCACGGTCATTTCTTCTTCCGGGTCAGCGGTCAGCGAGACGCGCAAGGTGTCGCCGATGCCTTCCCACAACAGAATCCCCAGCCCGACAGCGGATTTCACCGCGCCACGCACCAGCCCGCCTGCTTCTGTTACACCAAGATGCAGCGGGTAGTCACAGCGCTGTGCGAGCATCTTGTACGCTGCAATGGTGTCCAGGACGGATGAGGATTTGATGGAAATTTTGGTGTCGTAAAAGCCGCGTTCTTCGAGCATCCGCACATGACTCAGGGCGCTTTCGACCATAGCTTCAGGCGTTGGCCCACCAAAGCGCTCCAGAAGGCGTTTTTCAACCGAGCCGCTGTTGACGCCAACACGGATGATCGCGCCTCGTGCCTTGGCGGCGTCCACCACCGCATCCACATGGCCTCGTTCACCGATGTTGCCGGGATTGATACGCAATCCCTCTACGCCAGCTTCCAGCGCCATGAGTGCCAGCCGATGATCGAAGTGGATATCCGCAATCACCGGGATCGGCGAACCGTCACGAATCGCCTTCAGTGCCCGTGCGGCGCTTTCATCTGGCACCGCCAGCCGCACCACCTCGCACCCAGCTTGTGCCAGCCGTGCGATCTGCGCCAGACTAGCTGCAACATCG
>JAVVPW010000185.1:0-3328 GCA_036655575.1 Bilophila sp. | reverse complement strand
AGCGTGACCGAGCAGACAGGCGAGCTGAAAGCCCAGACTGTCGCCACTTTGCTTGATGTCCGTAGGCAAGGTGTAGGACGCGATCACCGCATCCGGCGCGGACAGACCGATTTTCAGCGACGTGTTGCCAATGTCAATGAGCAGTGCGTGCATGGCTGTTCCAGTTGGTATTGTTTAGGGTATACAACAGGAAATCTTCACGAAAGTCTTGGGAAAGGGTGGGGGTAGGGGGGAGGGGAGAACCCTTCTTCAGAAGGGTTTCCCCTCCCCCTATTCTGCCTTTCATCCCTATCTCTTACGCTTTGCGACACGGGCTTCACGGAGCCATGTGTACCAAGGTTGCAGGCCTTCGCCGGAGCGGCAGGACAGCTCAAAGATCTGGAGATCGGCGTTGAGGTGTCTGGCGTGCTTTGAGGCGGTGGTCATGTCGAAATCCACATAGGGCAACAGGTCGATCTTGTTCAGGATCATGGCGCTTGCCCGGTGGAAGAGCAGGGGGTATTTTTCCGGCTTGTCGTCGCCTTCTGTCACACTGAGCAGCGCGATCTTGGCGTCTTCACCGCAGTCAAACTCCACAGGACAGACCAGATTCCCCACGTTTTCGATGAACAGAATATCAATCTGGTTGAGATCGAACGATCCGAGCGCCTCCATGACCATGTTGCTGTCCAGATGGCACCCGCCGTCGGTGTTGATCTGCACAACGCTTGCCCCAGTCGCTGCCACCCGCCTTGCGTCGTTGTCGGTTTGCAGATCGCCCTCAATGACCGCCATGCGAAATTCTGCACCGAGGTCTGTCAACGTGCGCTCAAGCAGCGATGTTTTGCCGGCACCCGGCGAACTTATCAGGTTCAGCGCCAGAATGCCGTGCTCGGCAAAGCGCGCTTTCAAGGTGGCCGCCAGCTTGCTGTTGGCTTCAAGAACATTTCTAATAACTGGTATTTCCATGCTCAACTCCCGTGGACTGTCGATTTGTTGCAACAGCGTTATTCAGCCTCAATGTGCTGCACATACAGTTCTCGACCGCTTTCCATACGATGCCCGTTCTGCTCACCGCACGCTGGACAGGGCGTGAAAAAACGATCTTTTCCTTCTGGGGTGAAGACGGTATCACACTTCCCACAACGCAACGTGACAGGCATTTCTTCTGTTTCCAGAACAGCCCCTGCCAGATCCGTGTTCGCTGTGAGCGCCTCAAACGCAAACGACAGCGCCTCAGGCACAATGTTTGAAAGCGCACCATACCGCACGCGGACAAGCAGCAGGTGCGATACGGCGTGTTTTGCCATCTCATCCCGGACAATGGATAACATACTCGTGACGACGGACATTTCATGCATAGGATTGAAACCTAGGCCTAAACGGCGGTTGCGTCCAGCTCGGATTGCCAGACAGAGCCAGACATTGCTTTTTACAGGGAAAAGCGTATCTCGTTCGTGTGTCAGTGGAGACGTTCGTGACACGCGCTGACGGTTGGCGCGGGGTGCGCAGCCCGTTGGCATCCCCAGAGCAGAGGCACTTTGAAATGCTACCATTTCAAATGTCACTGGGAAAAAGGTCGTTTTCCCATAATCCGCGTTGCGGCGTGTCGTTTTTGCGTCAGCAGAGCCTTTTTAAAAGGAAAAGTCTCTCAAGACCCTGAACGGGAACACCGTTGATTCGTGTACCATAGAGGTGAGCGTGGCGAAAGCGAAATTTATAGGTGTATACGCAAGCACCAGAGTCCCCTCCGTCCGTGCGCAACCGAATGCGCCGCAGAAAAAGCGGTACTGGTTTGCGTGGGAAGACGGCTGGGGGCGGTACCGTTTGCAACTTCTGGACGCTGCCTTCCAACCTCTGGACGCACCCAGAATTGTAAGCGCCGAAGAATTCAAGAGTCATTTTACCCATCAACCGCACATTCTGGTGACCCCAGTTGTACAGCTTGAAGTTTCCCAGCCTGAGGACGAGATTGGGGAACCTTCAGAGCGCAGGCGGGGCACGTCTGGCGACACCTACCGAGACAGCCCGCTTTCTTTTGAAAAGGACGCTCAGGGTGCTGACAAAGAGACTGAACAGGCTGCGGAAGTTGATCGACGTCTGCGTTCTGAGTTTGCTCTTGCCTTGACGCGGTGGCGCAGTGGGGACAAAGTAACGCCGTTGAAGGTTTTTGAAAACATGTGCAAGCAGGAAGAGGGCATTATCCCGGCGCACAAGCATATGTTCACTGATTTCGCCATAGATCTGCGCAAAAGCAGCCTTCCCGCTCTGGCAACCCGACATTATCAGCGGGCGGTCGAGCTGGCTCCAGAGGATTGCAACGCGCATTTCAATCTGGCCCGGATCTATTACGAAACGGGAAAGTTCGACAAGGCGGAAGAACACTTGCATACAGCTCTTGAGCTGGCTCCAGATTTTGCCTTTGCCACGCGCCTCTTGAAGTGTGTACAGAACCACCGGCTTCAGTTGGCGCAAAAATCCGGCAAAAAGGCGCAACGCTCGTTCTGAGCATTGGTCATCAGGTTACTCATTTTGCAGGACGAGCCGAGAGAGCGGCGTGCCTCTGCAATCAAACATCAGGAGATCTGACAGCATGACTCGTACAAGAACCCTCATCATCATAGGGGTGTTCATGCTCTGCCTTGCGGTTCTAGCCGCCCTTGAGTTCCGAACCGAAGATTCGGTGCTTTCTGAAGGGCAGATGGTGACAGGTTCCGTATCAAAGGACGTTTCGGTGATGCCTTCGGACGCGCAAGTCGCTCCACCCCAGCAGATGCCCGCAGTACCAGAAGCCGAGACCAAGGGCGGTGTGCTCGTGCCTCTAGACAACGGCACCTTGCGTGGCACATCGGGAACAACGCTTGACATGACCAATACGGCGCAGACAGACGCTGCTGGTTCTCCCAGCCCGCAAGGAGCAACACCTCTTGCCGTGGCTCCGACAGCAACGCCCCCGGCAGTGCCAGCCGTGACCGCACAGCATCAGAAAGAAGAAAAGGCGACGCATACCCCAGAAGTCAAGCCCGCAGCGACCAAAGATCCCGCCAAAACCGCTCCGCCTGCCAAAACAACGCCGAGCAAAAAGACAACGCCAGCTAAAGTCGAAACGCCGCCAGCAAAAACGACCAACGCTCCCGCTGTCCAGACCACAAAGGCACCAGTCAAGCTGGTGGGGAATCAGAAAGCGATCACAAAAGCTCGGCTGAAAGTGGATAAGGGCGTCTCCTTTCGGATTACAGGTGCTGCCGCGTTGACAGCCAAGACGTTGTTGCTTGAAAACCCAGATAGATATGTGGTGGATCTTCAGGGGGAATGGGGCATCTCGTTGCCCAAGGTTCCAAAGAACGTG
>JAVVPW010000184.1:0-3335 GCA_036655575.1 Bilophila sp. | reverse complement strand
TGAGCAGATAGATCCGCAAAAAACGCCCCAGCCCATGCAAAAGCCCCAGACACACGCCGCCGGATTTTCCCCGAGCCGCGAGATCGTCAGCGCCTTGCTGGGCATAGGAATTGATCTTATCAAGATGTTCCCGGAAATGTGCGTAGGGATAGTGCAAGATGTCCCCAGAAAGCTGCTCGGTCGCGCCCGTGGGGTCGATGTGCTCGTGAGCACCGCTCTGGGTAAAGCGCACCCCACCTTGACGAAACACCCGCAACAGACGGTCAGGATACCAGCCACTGTGCTTGAGAAAACGGTCGTAATACCACGAGCGACGCGGCACATAATAGCCACAACAGCTTGAGGACGCTGAAGGTATGGCGGTGAGCAAGGCCTCGCGCAACTGTTCTGAACACACTTCATCCTGATCCAGAGACACGATCCAGTCTGTGTGTACAAGACTGAGCGCGTAATCAAACTGGGGCAGGGCACCGCTCCACGGGTGTTGCACAAAGGTCGCGCCGTGTTCACACGCGATACGCTCCGTGCCATCCGTACTGAAGGAATCGACAACCAGAATCACATCACAAAACGCGAGTGATTCCAGACAAGTGTGTAAAATACGCGCACCGTTGTAGGTCAGCACAAGCCCTGTGATGGTGGGTCTGTCAGAATCGGATGCCGGCTGACTCATGCCCACTCCCCGTCTGCCCCGGACAGTTCGCTCACACTCTCCCGGACAGCCGCTGCCACGCGCAGGGCGTCGGCAGGTGCCAGCTCAGGAAACATCGGCAAGCTCAGGATGCGCGGCGCCAGTCGTTCGGTGACTGGCAGGCCGTCGGGTGCAAGCAACACCCGGTCTTTGTAGGCCTTTTGCAAGTGGACAGGCGCGGGGTAGTGTACTGCCGTACCGATGCCCTTTTCCCGGAGTCGTGCTTGCAACGCATCTCTGTGTGGATGTTGGACAACATACAGATGGTAGACGGGTTCCACCGTTGCCAGAGAGCTGGGCAGGACGAGTTCGGGGAGTCCCTCCAGTTCCTTTTGATACAGCGCGGCAAGCGCACGCCGAGCGGCGTTTTTGCGGGGAAGTTCGGGCAGAAGCACATTGAGAAGCGCGGCGTGGAGTTCGTCAAGCCGGGTATTGATGCCCGGAACGTCGCTTAAATAGCGCTCCTTCCAGCCGTATTCACGGATTGAGCGCAAGCGATCAGCCAGTGCTGCGTCGGAAGTGACCACGCACCCACCGTCGCCGCAGGTGCCAAGGTTTTTGGTCGGGTAAAAGCTGAAGGTTCCGGCAATGCCCAGCGAACCGACAGGTTTCCCCTTGTACAACGCGCCGTGCGCTTGCGCGCAATCTTCAATGATGGGCAGGCCTTGTGCTACAGCAAGGAGTGCGTCCATGTCCGCGCAACACCCGTAGAGGTGGACAGGGAGAATCGCGGCGGGTTTCCCCGGATACACACCCTGCCGCGCCGCCGCAAGCGCCTTTTCCAGACTCTGCGGGCACATGGTGTAGGTGAGAGGGTCAACATCCACCAGAACAGGCACAGCGCCCGCCCGTTCTACCGCCGCGACAGTCGCCACAGCGGTATGCGAAACCGTGAACACAAGATCGCCCGCGCCGATGCCAAGGGCACGCAAGGCCAGTTCAATGGCGTCGGTTCCGTTGCCCGTACCCACGCCAGAGCTTGCCTTGCAAAAGCTGGCAAAAGCCGCTTCAAATTGGCGTACTTGTGTACCATTGATGTACCAGCCACTGTCCAGCACCCCGGATACAGCCGCAAGCAAAGCGTCACGCTGTCCCAAAAAAGACGCGCCCGGATGAGCCTGTGGTATCAAAACTCCACTCATGAAAAATGCCTCCGGCGGCAAGGAGCTTACCGCCTTGGTCAGGGGGACGTTTGCTTTCTCATTGCAACTACAATGTGCGACATTTCAAAAATAATCTGCTCTAGACCGCTACACATACGCTTGAAGTCGTTGACGGTAATAGCTGATAATGCGCGCAAGCCCTTCGGGCAACGCGGTTTCTGACTGCCAGTTGAGCAGGGTGCGGAGCTTTGTGTCGTCAGCGTAGTAGTCGCCGATGTCGATTTTCTTTCGTTCTTCCGGGTACTCGCGCACAACGTACTCGCCTGTGCCCGCAACCGTCAGCAACAGATCCGCAAGCTCTCGAAGCGACACCCGTTTGCCACCGCCGATATTGAATATCTGCCCGAAAGCCGCGTCGTTGGAAGCGGCAAGGAGCATGGCGCTGACGCAATCGTCAACATAGGTGAAGTCGCGGAGCTGATCGCCACCCCAGACTTCAAACGGCTTGCCTGTGAGCACCTGCCGAATCCAGACGCCGAGAAACGTTTGTCGAGCATCCCGGATACGCATCCGTGGCCCGATGGTGTTGGTCAGGCGGAGTGAACAGGCTTTGACGCCGTGAACGTTGTTGTAGAGAATGTGGTACCATTCGCCCGCCATTTTGTTGATACCGTTGACATCAACAGGACGGACAGGGTGTTTTTCGTCCACCGGGAGGTAGTCTGGCTTGCCATAGATCTGTCGTGTTCCGGCAAAAACAATACGGATACCGGGATTGCTATGCCGACAGGCTTCCAGAATGGAGAGCTGCGCCTTGCAGTTGATGTCCAGATCCGTATAAGGATCAGACATGGAATCCATATGGCTGGTCTGTCCGGCGAGGTTGAAAAGAACGTCCTGCCCCTGCACCAGTGTTTTCATGCTGTGCGGGTCGCGGACATCGGAAATATTGACGGTGAACCGCGATTCATAGCCGCTGATATTGGTCAGATTGCCGCCGTATTCGGGGATGAGGCTGTCCACAAGCGTAACATTGGCGCCATCTTCAAGGAGACGGATGCCAAGATTGGAGCCGATGAAACCAAGCCCCCCTGTGATGAGCACTCGTGCGCCGGAAAAAAAGCTCACTGCCGGTTCCTGTGTCAGGGTTACAAAAAAGGGGGGCATTGCCCCCCTATACACCGTCAGGCCGTTGTTATTCGGCGCCGAGCTGAATCCGATCGAAACGAACCACGGAAATGGATTCGCCAAGGGTCTTGCCAGTGGCCTTAATGAGGTCACCAACAGTCATCTTGTCGTCACGGATATACGGTTGTTCAAGAAGGCAGACTTCCTTATAATACTTCTTAACCGCGCCCTCTGCAATCTTTTCCACGATGTTTTCGGGTTTGCCTTCGTCACGCGCCTTTTGGCGATAGACTTCGCGTTCCCGTTCCATCTGAGCAGGATCAAGGGTGTCCGGTGAAATGGACAAAGGCGAGGCCGCTGCGATCTGCATAGCCACGTTCTTTGCCAGTTCATGGAACGCTTCAGAGGCAACC
>JAVVPW010000183.1:0-3387 GCA_036655575.1 Bilophila sp. | reverse complement strand
TCCATGTGGTCAGATCCTTGTTGTCAGTGCCGGTTGGCGTGAATCCGGTCATGCTCTTCAACTCGCCAGAGCCAGAAAACGCCAGCGTCCCTGTCATGAGCAGCCCCGCACCGGGTGTTCCAGCAGCCGCACTGCCGTCTTCTTTCGGATTCATGGCAACAGCGTATTCAAAGATCCTTTCACCGGTTCCAGCGGACGGCGCACCGTCAAAATACACATTGAGCTCGTGCGCTGTGCCTTCGGCGTCGTACACTGTCAGAGGCTGATTGTAGGCGTAGTCTGCGGTTGACAGTGCTGGTTCACGCGCTCCGTTCCAGTTGCTCTGGAGGGAGAAATACGGATTCTTGAGGTCGTTGCTTCTGCTGGTGCTGTCTCCTATATTGAGTGCCGCAGCGATCTGCGATGTGACTCTAGAGGGCGACTTGGCTATTTCAGGCGAAGTGGTGTCGAGCTGAACAGGCTCTAGGGTGCCGGTTGGCTTGCCATCGACAAGCGGCATCCCCGTCAGGGTAAACCCTGCTGGATCGTTGAGCAGCCCCGTCGTGGTGAAGCGAAAATTGCCCGCCCTCGTGTAGTGGTGCTCCTCGCCCTGCGAGACCTGAAAAAAGCCCTTTCCACCAATGGAAAGATCGGTGACGGCGTTTCCCGGCTCAAAAGTCCCCTGCGTGAACAGCGTGCGTGCGTCCATGACCTGCGCACCCATGCCAAGCTGGTTGAAGCCCTGAGAGCCAGACGAACCAATGGGAAGATTCTGATTAAAAATATCTGCAAAGAGTACAGACTGTTGCTTGTAACCGACCGTATTCACGTTGGCAAGGTTGTTGCCGACCGTGCTCAGACCTTCGCCGTGGGTCTTCATCCCTGTGGCGCCGATGTACAGACTGCCCATCATAATGGAATCTCCAGAAAAAACTTTACTAGAGCATTTTGCTTTTGAAACACTCCGTGTTTCAACGCATCATTTTGGGGAAAAACGTGGTTTTCCCCAAAATCCACGCCGCGTTGCGGCGGCTGCCACTTTCGTGTCAGCAGAGCATTTTCATTCTGAAAACGCTCTAGCCATGAGTGACGTTGCTTCCAACAGGCAAAACCTGCCACCCCACCGGGAGTGTAGCAGCAATCGTGCCAGTCAACATTACTATCAGACAGCGCCCGTATGCAGACCGTTTTTGCAGCACGGTGCGATCGTGAAAAAAGGTACTGGATACAGAAGCGCTCTACCCTCTCGACTTTCGGCAAGGCTTGCACTACTGTTGCTCGTTGCTGTGAGCTGACAGCGTATCTTTCATGAACTGATGAGAAGGAATCTCCATGAGCTGCCGCATACTGACCCTGACGGACGAATCAACGTGGTCAGAACTTCTGAATCTCCTCGCCGGGCGGGTTGATCCCAAGCAGACCGTAGAAGCGGATGTCCGGGTCATGCTTGACGCTGTTTTGCAAGGCGGAGATACCGCCGTTCTTGACTACACGCGGCGTTTTGACTGCCCGGACATGGCACTGCCCTTACGCATCCCGGCAGAAGAGCTTGACCGCGCAACCATTGCGCCTGAAAGCCTGCGCTGCATCCGGGAAGCTGCGGACAATATCCGTGCCTTTCACGAAGCCCAAAAAGATCGTTCGTGGTTTCTCACCCGCGAAGACGGCACGGTGCTTGGTCAGCAGATCACGCCTGTCGATCGGGTTGGACTCTATGTACCGGGCGGCAAGGGCGGCGAAACCCCCCTTATATCAAGCCTGCTCATGACCGCTATCCCCGCACAAGTCGCTGGGGTGCGCGAAATAGCCGTGGTTTCTCCTCCTCGCAAGGACGGAACACTCAATCCTCATATCCTTGCCACCGCACGTCTGCTCGGCCTTACCGAACTGTACCGCATGGGTGGCGCGTGGGCGGTGGGCGCGCTGGCCTATGGCACGGCGTCGGTGCCGAGCGTGGATGTCATTGCTGGCCCCGGCAACATCTGGGTGGCGACCGCCAAACGGCTGGTGCAAGGGCGCGTTGGCATCGACATGATCGCTGGCCCTAGCGAAGTGCTCATCCTTGCGGACGGTTCCGCCAGACCAGACTGGATCGCGGCGGATATGCTTTCGCAAGCCGAACACGATACGCTGGCCTCTGCCATCTGCCTCACTGCCGACCGTGACCTTGCCACGGCTGTGCTTGCGGAGCTGGAACGGCAAGTCGCGACCCTCCCCCGTGCTGCCATCGCCCAAAAAGCCCTTGCCGACTGGAGCGCTGTAGCTCTTGTGCCGGACATGGACGTTGCCATAACCCTTGCCAACCGCATCGCGCCTGAGCATCTGGAAGTCCTCATGGACAACCCATGGTCGGTGTTGCCGCGCATCCGCAACGCTGGTGCCGTGTTCCTTGGGGCTTACGCACCAGAACCCCTCGGCGATTATTTTGCTGGCCCCAACCATGTCCTGCCCACGCTGGGAACGGCGCGCTTTTCGTCCGCGCTTTCTGTCCAGACGTTTTGCAAGCGCACAAGCGTCATCGCCGCAAGTCCGGCCTTTGCACAGCACAACGCAGACACCGTGGCGTGCCTTGCCCGGATGGAATGCCTCGAAGCCCACGCCCGTTCGATGGAAAGTCGTAAAGAGTGTCCCACCAACAACGTTCAGCCTATAAGGAAAGCCTCATGCAAGTAACCACGGAAACCAACATTCGGGAATTTCCCCTGCTCAACAGAGGGAAAGTGCGCGACATTTACGACATCGACGACAAAACCCTGCTCATTGTCACCACCGATCGCATGTCCGCCTTTGACGTCATCATGAACGAACCAGTCCCCTACAAGGGCGTGATCCTCAATCAGATCACCTTGTTCTGGATGAAAAAATTCGCGCATCTGGTCAAAAACCACCTCATCGAAAGTGACGTGAACAAGTTCCCGGCAGCTCTTGCCCCCTACCGCGATATTCTGGAAGGGCGTTCGGTGCTGGTCAAAAAAGCCAAGCCCCTGCCTGTGGAATGTATCGTGCGCGGCTACATCACGGGTTCCGGCTGGAAAGATTACCTCGCCACAGGTGAAGTCTGCGGCTACACCCTGCCCAAAGGGCTGACCGAATCCGCACGTCTGGACGAACCGCTGTTCACACCGTCCACCAAGGCAATCCTTGGTGAGCACGACGAAAACATCTCCCGGGCGCAAGCCGCAACCTTGCTCGGTGCGGATCTTGCCGCTGAGGTGGAGCGCCTCGCCCTGACGATCTTCAAGGAAGGACGTGCGTGGGCGGAAAGCCGGGGCATCATCATTGCCGACACGAAATTTGAATTTGGGCATGTGGACGGTGAACTGACGCTCATTGACGAAGTGCTGACCCCGGATTCCTCCCGCTTCTGGCCTGTCGAAGGCTACGCCCCCGGCAAGAGTCAGCCGAGTT
>JAVVPW010000182.1:0-3411 GCA_036655575.1 Bilophila sp. | reverse complement strand
TAAAAACTAAACGCTTATTTTCCCATCATCTCTTGGGAGTTGAAGGTGAGAACCATTTCTTGCTGATCCGGGGTTGGGGGTGGGGGGAGAACCTTGGTGCGCACCACGGCGTTGACAGCGGAGGCGTCAAATTCTGCCCGACCAGAGCTACGAGCGATGCTGCAATCGAGCACTTCCCCACGCGGGTCAACCTTGACCTTGACCTGCACCACAAGCACGGTGCGGGAATAGGTCGGCATACTCCAGTTGGGGCGCACCGCCAAAATGACCATCCCAGCGTAGACATCATAAATCCCGCCACCGCCGGGGCCGTCACCTTCGCCACCGCCACCACCGCCTTGCCCAGAGCTTTTGGAGGTCTTTTCAAAATCCGCCAGCGCACCCGCAATAGATGTCGAGCCTGTCCGCGATTTGCGCGGCCCTGCCTGCTTGGCAGCGTCTGCAAGCGCCGCCTTCAGCGCGTCTTGCGAAGAGGGCGCCTTGCCGGCCTTCTTGACGTCTGAAGGCTTGGAAGGTTCCACCTTGGCCTTGGTTGGCTTGTCGGATTCCTTGGCTTTGGTGGGCTTGTCGGGCTGCTTTTCCTTCGGCTTTTCCTTGGGCTTGGGCGCTTCTTCTTCTGGATCGTCTTTCGGGGTTTCCGGCTTTTTCTTTTCTTTCTTTTCAGCGATGGCTACAGCGTCAGGTTTGGGTTGGGGCTTGGGGCGACTTTCTCGTTGCGGCTCAGGTTTGGGCTGCACCGTGTCCTCGCGTGGCACAGGTACAGCACCAGAGGCTTCCTGTGCGGGCGCGGGTTTAGGCGCAGCCTGCGACGGATTCGGTCGCCCCTGCGGGCCTAGCACCGCAGACGGAAGTTTGTTTCCTCCCGGCGCACCCATCGTCAAACTGATCTGCATCATGGGCTGATCGAGCTTCAACGGCGGGGAACTCGGCCAGAGCAACACAAGCAGTGCCAGACCCACATGCAGGAGAATTGATATGCTATAACTGCCAAAGTGCATTGAAGCGTCTGCCTTTTCGCGCTGCCCACGCACACGAATCTGTCCGTTGTGCGCGACAAACAACGTCGTGAGAAGCGGTTATTTCTGGCCTTTTGAACCCTTGGTGGGTGCGGGGGTATCGTCTCGCTGTGCCACTACGCCAAGGCGTTCCACACCAGCGCCACGAATCCGTCCCATGACATCCACAACCAGTCCATAGGGAACATCCTTGTCCGCCTGAAGAAACAGTTGCTTGTTCTGACTCTTGACCAGCAGATCTATCTTGCTCTCAAGCTCGTCAAGCACCACTTCATAGGTGTCGAGATACATGATCCCATCTTTTTTGATGGTCAGAATCATGTTGTCGGACTCGGTGGGCAGGCTCTCCACAGTGCGAGTCTGTGGCAGATCCACTTCCAGACCTTCCGTCATCATCGGGGCTGTCACCATAAAAATAATAAGCAAAACCAGCATGACGTCAACAAACGGCGTCACGTTGATTTCAGACACAAGACCGCTCTTGCCGCCTACAGAAGCTCCCATGAGGTTCTCCTACTCGGACTGGCCGGTTCTGCTCACGGGACGGTGGGCGTTGAGTTCGCGCTGGACACGGTTCAAGAACATGCCGGCAAAGTTGACCATTTTTGTTTCCAGTACGCCAAGGCGTCCGTGAAACGTGTTGTAGCCAACGGTCGCTGGAATGGCGACGGCAAGACCCATCGCTGTTGCGATGAGCGCTTCTGAAATACCGGGTGCAACCGTGGCAAGGGAGGCTGATTTCATGGCACCGATCGCGTGGAAGGTGTTCATGATGCCCCAAACCGTACCGAACAGACCGATGAACGGCGCTGTGTTGGCAGCGGTGGCAAGAAAAGACAACGAGCTGGTGAGCCGCGTCATTTCCATATCCACACCCTGACGCAACGAACGCCGCACGTTGTCAACCACCACTTCTTCTGTCGTGCCCGCTTCTTTGGAGCGGTTGAACTCGGTGACACCTTCGTGGGCTACCGTATAGAGCGGTGAATCAGGATCACCACCGAGAGACTGCACGGCTTCACGCAGATCCTTGGCACGGTTGAAACGATCCATGCCGTCAACGGTTTTTGCCAGCCCTTCCCGGATATTCAACCACTTGCGACACATGAGCGCCCAGCTTGCGATGCTCATGAATAAAAGGAGCACAAGGATAGCTTTTGCCACCAGCGTGGCCTGTGCAAGCAGGGAAAGAATACTGAAATCCATACATCCACCTTATCGCAGTCGTTCACTTTTTTGCAACGTGCAGGAACTATTCCTGAAATCCCGTTCGTACCCGGATGTTGCCTTGTCGTGCGTCCTGTGCAACACTCGCTGTCAAGCCAAACGGTTCAATTGTTGAAAAGCACTCATAAGCGTCTATCGCCACAGATGCAACGAGAAAATGCGTGGTCACACCAGACGGTCGGGTGTTTGTTGCGTCTGGTGCCAGCTTTTTTCTCACGGCTGTGGCGAAACCGTCCTACTCTGCCAGTTTTTTACGCTGATGTCCACTTCTTGCCGTGCGGAGACTTGACTTTTTGAAAGCCTAACAGTAGCTTTTCCTAAAGAGGTGCACTATGACACAGCCCCAAACCAGAATGACCCGCCAGCGAATGGTTATTCTTGAAGAACTCAGGAAGGTTAAGACACACCCCACAGCTGATGAGCTGTACGCCATGGTGCGGTTGAAAATGCCTCGCATCAGTCTTGGCACCGTCTACAGAAATCTGGATTTTCTGGCTGATTCCAGAGAGATCCTCAAGCTGGAATCGGCTGGTTCTATCCGGCGTTTTGACGGAGATGTCCGCCCCCACCAGCATGTGCGGTGCCTTGTCTGTGGCAAGGTTGGCGATGTTATGCCGCCGCTCCCTGTCCCCAAGGTGGATGGCATCGAGGTGGAAGGCTTTACCATCAGCGCTGCACGGGTTGAATACGAAGGGATTTGTGACAATTGCGCCCATTTGGCGTCCTGAGAGCCGTTTCTTTTCGCGGCTGACAGTGCGGTGGCTTTTGGGGAACGACCTCTAGGCATGAGAGCTTTTATGGCTTATAGAATACAACATTTTTACACAGATAAAAGGATTGCACGATGAAATCACTCAAAGGTACGCAGACAGAAAAAAATCTTCTCACAGCCTTTTCCGGTGAGTCACAGGCTCGCAACCGCTATGATTATTTTGCCTCAGCCGCCAAAAAGGACGGCTTTGTGCAAGTTTCTGATATTTTTATTGAAACAGCGCTTCAGGAAAAGGAACACGCCAAACGCCTGTTCAAGTTTCTTGAAGGTGGCAACGTAGAAATCACGGCAGCGTTTCCTGCTGGTATCATCACAGGGACGGAAATGAATCTTCGCGCCGCTGCTGCGGGTGAACACCATGAACATACGGAAATGTATCCGTCTTTTGCGAACGTA
>JAVVPW010000181.1:0-3423 GCA_036655575.1 Bilophila sp. | reverse complement strand
CAAGAATCGTGCGCGAGTCGTACTTGTTCGCCACCTGAAAGGAAATCCGACAGGGAAAGTTGGCCTTGATAAGCCCGGTCACGACATCCACACTCGGACGCTGGGTCGCAACAATAAGGTGAATCCCTGCGGCTCGTGCAAGCTGCGCCAGACGCACAATGCTGCTTTCAACATCCTTGCCCGCCGTCAGCATGAGGTCGGCAAGTTCATCAATCACAATCACAAGATACGGGAGACGTTGCAAGTCGCACAGCTCAGGCGAACGGTTGTCACCCACAGCTTCCAGCTTGGCGTTGAAATCCTTGATATTCTTGACGCCGAACCGGGCGAGACAGTCGTACCGTCTGTCCATTTCATGCACAGCCCATGAGAGCGCCGTGGTGGCAAGGGAAGGCTCTGTCACCACCGGGTGTACAAGGTGGGGGAGATCCGCATACATGGCCATTTCCACGCGCTTGGGGTCAACGAGCATGAGCTTCACATCGTCTGGCGAGGCTTTGTACAAAAAACTCACCAGAATGGAGTTGAGGCACACGCTCTTGCCAGATCCCGTGGTACCCGCCACAAGGACGTGGGGCATGGTGGCGAGATCGCGCACCGCAGGGCGCCCTTCAATGTCCTTGCCAAGCGCCATGGTCAAGAGCGAAGGCGTTCCTTGAAAGGCGTCTGACTGGATGAGTTCCCGAAAGTTGACCGTAGAACGGTGCTCGTTGGGTATTTCCACGCCCACGGTATCGCAACCGGGCACGGGTGCCTGAATGCGGATGGCTTCTGCCTTGAGACTGCGGGCGAGGTCATCGGTAAGATTGGTGAAACGCCCAACACGAACCCCCGGTGCCGGACGTATTTCAAACAACGTGATGACAGGGCCAGGCGTCACGCGCACCAGTTCACCCAGAATGTTGAACTCCGAAAGACAGGTCATCAGCCCGGCACTCTGGTTTTCCAGCACCTCACGGGTGGGGAGGGAGTCGCGTTGTTGCGGCTTTTGCAGCAAATCCAGCGGGGGCATGGGGTAGACGCGCTTGTGCAGACGCGGACGCGCAGGGATAACCGCGACAGGTTCCGCAAGCTGCAAAGAGGGCGCTGGTTGCGTCAAGGGAACTGCTACAGGAGCTACAGGAGCCACAGGCGCTAGTGGTGCAACGGCAGGTGCCGGCGCTACAGGCGCCACAGGTGGAGCCACGGGCGCTACCGGAGCAGGAGCCACAGGAGCCACGGGTTCCACGGGAGCCACGGGTTCCACAGGTTCCACGGGCACAGGTGCAGGCGCGACACGTTCGCTCACGTTTGGCAGTGTCTGAGGGAGGGCTTGCTCTACAGGGGGCGTGTCCATAGGGGGCGCGGGTGTGGCGCTTGGCGCAGGCACTGCCGGAACAGGCGCACTGGGCGGCTGAACAGGTTCAGCCACGGGCACTGGTTCGCAGAATGGTTCCCACAGTGCAAGCGGGGTGTCTTCTTCAGAAAGCTCTGGCTCAAGGCTGAAGGAGAGCGGTGCTTGAGACGGGGTGTCTGGTGCGGCAGGAAAGACGTATTCGGTCTGACTCGCCGCAGTGGCAGGAGCTTTGGCAACAGCAGGCGCGTCGTCCACATGGATGTCAAACAAGGGGATGATGCCCTTTGGTTCGGCATTTTCCGCAGAAGATTCCTCTTCTGTCTTGCCCCGACCGGGAAAGGCGAGCTTGGGCATGGGGACTTTGGGGAGTGATGTGGGGAACTTGGTCAGTGAAATGTCGTGCTCTTCCGCCTTGGCGTTGATGAAGCTCCAGACCTTCTGGATGAGACTCAACCACGCGATGCCAAAGGCCAGCTCAAGGGAAATGAACAGCAAAAAGAGCCAGATCAGGGTTGATCCGGTGGGGCTGAACAGGGCGGTTCCCTGGGTGTAGAGGGTCATGCCGAGCATCCCGCCGCCGCGCACGTCGCCAAGCCCAATATTCCATGCCGCGCCGAGTGAAATGAGGCAGGCCGCAAGCAGGGTAAAGCCAAACCACCGCCACCACGGCATGGTGAACCACGTTGAAACGCAGCCTGCGCCCCATGCAATAAAGATAGCGGGCCAGACCAGCGCAGAAAAGCCAAAAATATCGACAAGCAGGCCGCTGATATAGGCGCCAAAGACACCTGCGTTGTTCTTCACCGCGGCGGGGTTGCTTACAGCATGGTTGATGCTGGGGTCGTTCTGATCAAAGGAGATCAGGCTCAAAAGAACCAGCAATCCCCAGAAGATAAGAAAAAGCCCAAACAGTTCCCGGGCGATTTTCCGTCCGTCTGTGATAATAACCTCCCCCGGCAATCCCCGGTTATCTCCTGAGACATCGAAAAAGAGCGAACACTCTTTTTCCCTCAAAACGATTCTAGAGCTTTTTTTGCTTCCAGCTCACACCGGTTGGGTACAAACTGGAAGCACAAGGGAAACGCCCTATTCGCGGCCGAGGTAGTCGTTACTGCGGGTATCGACTTTGATCCTGTCGCCTTCATTCACAAAGATGGGCACTTGCACCACGATGCCGGTTTCAAGGGTCGCGGGCTTCGTGACGTTGCTCACGGTGTCGCCCTTAGCGCCCGGTTCGGTCTTTGTGACTTCCAGAATGAGGGATGCGGGTATTTCGATGTCCAGCGGTTTTTCGTTGAACAACAGCACCCGGCATTCCTGACCGTCTTTGAGAAAGCCTGATTTGCCGTCCGTGACTTCGGCTGGCATGTGAACCTGTTCGTAGGTGGTCATGTCCATGAACACGAGATCCGTACCTTCATGGTACAAGAACTGCATGTCACGCGACTCAAGATTGGGACGCTCCACCTTTTCGCCGGAACGGAACGTGTTGTCGAGAACCCGGCCTGTGAGGATATTACGCAGCTTGGTACGGACCATCGCACCGCCTTTTCCGGGCTTAAAGTGTTGGAAATCAATTATTTCAAAGGGAGTCCCGTCTATTTCGATTTTAAGCCCCTTGCGGAAATCCGTAGTGGAATACATGCTGCCTCCAGAAAGAGAGTTAGATTTATCAAGAAGGCGGTACACCCGCCTCACCTGTTCCTTATCCAAATGTGCAATCGTGGGTCGCCTTCAGGCGGTGCCCTTGTCCGTATAGAGGAGCAGTGCCTGTACTGCCAGCGCGTAGCTCTCGATACCAAATCCAGCAATCACGCCGATGACATGCTTGCCAAGCAGGCTTTTCTGGCGCAGAGGCTCGTCTGTCCGTGCTAACACGTTGCTGAGGTGTACTTCCACACAGGGAAGGCCGATCCAGGCCAGACAGTCCGCGAGTGCCAGACTGGTATGGGTCAGCGCACCGGCGTTGAGCACCACGCCGTCTGCGGCGTTCGCGCCGTTTGCACCGGGCAGGGCGTCTGTGCGCGCCTGTTCCAGTCTGTCGATGAGTGCCCCTTCATGATTGGACTGGAAAAAGGACAGCACCA
>JAVVPW010000180.1:0-3457 GCA_036655575.1 Bilophila sp. | reverse complement strand
CGGGCCCCCCCCCCCCCCTATTCAGCCTTTTACTTTCCAGTCCCAGCGCTGCGCCGGGCGTGGCGGGCGCGGATGGTGGTAAGGCGTTCGGTAAATGTCTGGGGGTTGACGAGTTCGGAGCCGGATTCGGTGGGATGAAAGATAAAGAGCTGCTGGGCTGCGTGTCCGTTTGCCCAGTTGATCGGTGCCATGCTCCAGTCTATATTCTGCGCCACAAGGATACGCTTGTTGACGTCCGGCGCTGTCCAGCCCTGCTGAAGATTCATAGCAGAAGCGAAACGCACAAAGTCGTACCCAATGCCTTCCCAGAAGTCCGGTGTGCCTTTGCCGGCAAGAGACAAAGAACTGATGAGCGCTGTGGCTGCAGGACTTGGCGTAAGCGCGTTCCACGCACCGGGGAAAATAGCAAGATCAAGATTGGTGACGTTTACCCGATCCCGATTGGACAAGCCCTGCTCCCAGAGCGCCGTACCCATGAGCACCAGCCGATCCTCGCCTTGATAGAAGAGATAGGGCACCAGCCGCTCCATGTTCTTCCAGCTATCAGGAATGAACACAGCCTGAAAAGTTGCGGACGACACAGGCACCTTGCCAGCCATACGACCACCCACAAAAGCGCTCATGACAGAAGGCCAGCTCGATGTGTCTCCGGGCTGATAGTTGGTCACAGAAACCTGACTGCCACCAAATTCAGGAGAACGAGCCGCTTGCATGAACAACTCCGTCATGCGTTGCCCGTAGTTCTCGTTAGGCGACAACACACCGTAACTGTTGATGCCAATCTGCCGGGTAAAACGCAACACTGCGGCAACCTGATCTTCAGGACTGGAGAAAAACCGCCACGCAACCGTTCCCTCATCATTCCCCTCCAGACTGGACATGAAAGAGAAAAACGCCTTGCTCGACAAGAGCTTGCGGGTTTTTGCCGCAAGGTAGGGTTCTGGACGCAATGGCCCCCCCACGGTGACACACTGTGGTGGAAGCTGTGCCAGCTTGTCCAGCCAGTCCGGGGCTTCGGTATCGACAACCACAACAGTCATGGTCGTGCCAGACGCCTGTAACGTCGTGCTTGCCGCAGTCGCGCCATTGGAAATCTTGGCGCCAAACGGCGCGTAAGGCCCACTCATGGGCAAGGCCAGCGCCACACAGCCTCCGTTGAACGCTACCGTTGTTTGCGGTTGCCCTGCAACGGGATGCGCTGGAGCTGAACCTTGCGAAAGTGCGGAGGCCGCACGCCACAATGCAAGCCATGTGGGTTGCGTTTCCACACCCGCAACAAGGGTCTTCCACTGCGCCAGTGCGTCAAAAGCACGTTGCGCGTTGTTGTTGGCTACAGCAGAACGAGCGACTCGTTCCCACCCCAGCGCACGTCCTGACGCCGGAACACGGCTGTCTTGGGCTACAAGGCTGTACAAACGTTCGGCTTCAAGCGTGTTGCCAGCTTCCCATGCGGCTTTTGCCTGTGGCATGACCGCAAGCCCCTGTCCGGGTGCAACCGTGTGTGACGTCTGCACAACATGCGATTGTCCAGACGGAATCAGAATCGTGCTGGCACAACCTGTCACCAGCAGCGTTCCCGCAACCATCAAAAGAGTCAGGATACGGCGCGTGGCAATGGAATAAAAATTCATGGCGTCCCCCAAAAAATCGGAATAGGTTCACATCGTATACTACCTGTTCCCTCCTTGCAAAGCCTCCTTCATTTGACCGCCGGGGCGGGTGAGGATACAAGGAAAAAACACTCTGAATCCTCTATTCCAAGGAAAAACGTATGAACCTGACGGATATTATCACGACTCACCCGGCACCCTGCACACGCATTCTGCCTCCTTACATCATTGCAGAAGCAGGCGTGAATCATGAAGGAAGCATGGATATTGCCCTCCGCCTCATCGACGAGGCCGCTAAAGGTGGCGCCAACGCTATCAAATTTCAAACCTACAAGGCCGCAACGCTGGCCTCAAAACACTCCCCTGCCTACTGGGACACCACCAAGGAACCCACAGCGAGTCAGTTTGAATTGTTCAAGAAACACGACTCGTTCTGGAAAACGGAATTTGAGAACCTCAAGCGCTCCTGTGACACTGCGGGCATCACCTTTTTGTCCACGCCGTTCGATGTGGAATCTGCCGGATTCCTCAATGATCTGATGGATGTCTTCAAGATTTCGTCATCAGACATCACCAACCGCCCGTTCATTGAATTTCTTTGTAGCTTCAAAAAGCCCATCATGCTTTCTACAGGTGCGGCGAGTCTTGCTGAAACCGCTGAAGCGGTGAGCTGGATTGAGGCGAGTGGCAACCCGTTGGCACTGCTCCACTGTGTGCTCAATTACCCCACACAGGACGAAAACGCCGCACTCGGTATGATTCCGGCACTGATACGCCATTTTCCTCAGCATGTTATCGGCTATTCCGACCACACCTTGCCGGGCGATATGAAAGTGCTTGAAGTCGCTACCCTCCTCGGTGCGCGGATTCTTGAAAAGCACTTCAGTCACGACAAGACCCTCCCCGGCAACGACCATTACCACGCCATGGATTACAAAGATTTGCAGCATTTCCACACCTCTTTTGCCAGAACGCTGTCCATGATTGGAGAACTGCGTGTGAAAGCGCTGGCTTCTGAAGAACCCGCACGGCAAAACGCACGGCGTTCGCTCGTTGCCAGTCGTGACATCCCCGCCGGAAAGACCATCGACAAGGACGACCTGACGTGGAAGCGCCCAGCCGGGGGCATCAGCCCGCGCAATTATTATGAAGTGCTCGGCAAAGTCGCCCGTGCGGCTATTGAAGAAGACACCGTGCTGCATTGGTCGCATCTGGAATGACACACCCTGTCGCTCAAGGAGCGGTATGTATGCCAAAAACGCCTCTTAAAAACGTGATCCTGACAACGCTGTCGCTGTGTCTGGTTGGTCTGTTGACAGGCGCGTCGTGGTTCAGTTCGGACACAACCGAAGAAATCACGCCGCTTCAGTATTCCGCCTTACTCGGCTTGCGTGAAGTTGATCCGGTGCTGTTTCGCAAGAAACTCCTCCCCCTCATCACCGAAGCCATGAAGGACAACAAGATCACAGTAGCGGAATGTCTCGACATCGAAAAAGCTGCTGGGAATGTCGCGGCACTGTTCTTCAATGCCGCGAAGGCACCACGCCTTCAGGACAGCTTCACCGAGACAGTGGAAAAAGCCCAGCAAGGTGGTAAAGACCTCGGCTCGAAACTCGGTGACACCATGAACAAAGAACTTCCCAAACTCTTTGACGATACCCTCAACCTCTTTCGCAACCAGATGAACCAGTACAACAAAGAAAACCCCGAACCAGCTACAGACTTATAGAGGGAGAGAAAGGCAGAATCGGAGGAGGGGAAGGAAAACCCTTCTGAAGAAGGGTTCTTGGGGTGAGGCGGGTAGAAAGAAACCCTTGCGGTTTTCTGTCTACCCGCCCCCCTTCACC
>JAVVPW010000179.1:0-3494 GCA_036655575.1 Bilophila sp. | reverse complement strand
TCTTCGTCTGAAAGGCCTTGCAGCTCTTCTTCAATCCGGGCGCAGATGGTGACAACTTCAATCCCGCGTTCACTTGCAAGTTTCTTGAGGCGCTGCACATGAGTGTTGTCAGCAGACAGGCTGTCTTCATCTACATTTGCGCAATAAATGACTTTTTTAGCCGTCAGCAGACCGAGTTCTTGCCACGCGGCCTGAAACAGGTCGCTGTCTTTGGCTTCAAAACCCGCCGCAGGGGTACCGTTGTTGAGGCGCTCAAGGAGCCGTGCCATTTCTTCCGCCGCAACTTTCGCGTCTTTGTCACCTTTAGACAGTTTTTGCAGGCGTTCCAGACGTTTGCTCACACCCTGAATGTCTGCCAGCAAGAGTTCTGTTTCGATGGTTTCAATGTCTCGAAGCGGGTCAACAGAGCCGTCCACATGGGTGATGTTGCCGTCTTCAAAACAGCGTACGACCTCAAGAATGGCGGCACATTCGCGGATGTTGCCGAGAAACTGGTTGCCGAGGCCTTCACCCTTGCTTGCGCCGCGCACCAGCCCGGCAATGTCGATGAAATCCACGGTAGCCTGAATGGTTTTTTGCGGATGCACAATCGCGGTAAGCTGGTCAAGGCGCACGTCCGGCACGGGCACAGTGGCCTTGTTGGGTTCGATGGTGCAAAAAGGATAATTGGCGGCCTGCGCGTTCTGCGCCTTGGTCAACGCATTAAACAGCGTGGATTTCCCCACGTTGGGAAGGCCGACGATACCGATACTCAATGCCATGAAAGTTCTCCGATGTTGACCTGATGTTGCTCTTGTTTCATTTCGCACGCCAGAAAGGTTCCCCTTTCTGCATGAATAGCCTTAACTCTTTTTAATCCATGTTTTTTCTTCGCCTCTGGCGAGTCGGCGGATGTTTTCCCGGTGGCTCCAGAAGACGAGTGCCAGCACAATCAAGGCCAGCGGCAACAAAGCCCAGCGCCCGGAGAGCAGCAAAAGCAGCGGTACCGCCGTCACCAGCGCGAGTGAACCGAGTGAAACAAAGCCGGAGCGCCAGATGAGGAGCAGGCAGATGATACCCGCTATGAGCAATTGCCAGAATGCCAACGGGATGAAGACGCCGATGGAGGTTGCTACGGCTTTGCCACCCTTGAAGGACAGGAAGCAGGAAAACAGATGCCCCAGAATGGCGGCTAGTGCCGTGAGTGTCCACAGGCAGTCACTCTGCGAAAGCTGCATGGCGACAAACACCGGCAGGGTGCCTTTTAGCACATCTCCGGCAAGGGTCGCTGCACCCCATTTTTTGCCGCACAGCCGTGCCACATTGGTGGTACCGATGTTCCCACTCCCGGCAGTGCGCGGGTCAATGCCGCAGAAGGTTTTTGCAAAGACCAGCCCGAACGGCACGGAACCGATGACATAGGTGATCCCTATCCATAAAATGCTCATCATGATGTTTGTCCTGATTGCTCGTCCACTGCGAGGATGTCTTCAAAGGTGAAGACGCCCTCAGATTTCTCTGGTTTCCACAAGCTGAATTTCGTTCTGTAGAGGATGCACTTTGCCGAGCCGGATTTCAAGCTCCTGACCGGGATGTGTCCGTTCGCCAAAAAACGAGCGCCGGGCACGGATAATCATCTGTTCTCTGGGCATGTTTACGGTGACAAACGCATCGTTTTCGTCAGTAATAACAGCAGGCCACCAGGTTTTGTCTCCTTGCTGGCGAAAATACAGCAATTTCCAGTAGCGGGGGCGGAAGCGTTGTACTTGTCCGGCAGCGTCCAGATGCGCACTGAGCAGCGGCAGGAGGGCGTTGAGTTCCTCGCGTGACCAGCGGGGGGTGCCTTCTTGAAGGAAGTGTACGACTTGCGCTTCATTGATCATGTCTGGATAGCGCCGCAGAGGCGAGGTGGACGGCGCGTAGGCGGGTTCACCCAGTCCGGCGTGCGGACGGGGCGCGGTTTCAAGGACAGCTGGCGCCAGCGCACGCACCACGCGCGCGATTTCCAGAGGCGTCTTCCAGATCCCAGCAAATTCTTTGGGGATACCAACGTCTTGTGTCCGGTGGAGCAGGGGGAGTTCGCGCTCTTTTGCCCAGTTTGCAAGTGCTGCGTTGGTGAGCACCATCAGTTCAGAAACCAGCAGATGGGCTTTGGGTGCGGCCACTTCTTCTTCAAGCGTGACCTGAATGTCTTCGCCAACACCGTCAAGGTGTAGCATGAGATCGGGTCGATCTATGATGACCGCGCCGTTTTGCACGCGCAGAGCCTGATGTGCTTTTGCCAGAGCATACGCTTCATTGAGTTGCGTCTGATGCGGACTGGCAGGCGATGGTGTGCCGTCAAGCACCGCTTCACAGTCTGCATAGCACAGATTTGCGGCAAGTTTTACCATCCCGATGGCAGGTTCACACGTCACCACGGTGCCGTCTGCCTCGACAGTACACCGCACCAGCATGGCAGGGCGTGTGGTGCCCGCAAGCAGGCTGTAGACGGTTGTTCCCAGCACTTCTGGCAACATATGGTGTGTAGCTTCGGGGAGATAGATGCTCGTGGCTCGACGGAAAACAGCCTTGTCCAGTGCCCCACCAAAAGGCCAGTACGCGGCAGGGCAGGCCAGCGCAAGCGTCAGAGTCCAGCCGCCTTCAGGGCGGGGTTCGATGTGGTAGGCATCGTCCACATCGCGTGTGGTGGGCGCGTCAATGCTGATGACGGGTACGGCGTCAGACAGCGTGGGCGTGGCTTGTTCGTCAGTGGTGCTTTGGGCGAGCAGGGTATCCAGCTCATCCTTGAAAGCCGCGCTCCAGTCGTCACCGGGGGTGTATCCGGCTCGATCCATCAAAAAGTTGTGGTGTGGTTCCACAAGTCCCCACGCCTGCGCAAGATAGAGCGGCAGGTGCGCGTCTTCCGGGAGTCCTTTGACCATCAGACGCCACAGGCCATCGTCTTCTTGGGTATCCGGGTCTGCAAGGCGGTCGAGGATGGTTTTTTTGAGTCGTTCCTGTGTGGCAGGCTCAAGGCTGGCAACATCTGCCGGAACCGTGCGTTTTTTTTGGTAGATGTCCCAGAGCTGGCGGATAAACGCACTGCCCTGATTGACGAGCGCCTCGCGGCGTTTGATGGCTTCTTGTTCAACGAGACGTGCAGAAACAGTGCTTTCCGGGTAGATTTCAAAGTGCGGCGGGTTGAATTTGAAGTGACTTTTGGCGTTGAGCAGAGCGTGTCCACAAGCCGCAATAGCGTCGGCATCCGGCTCACTCAGGGACAGTTCTGCAAACCATTGTGCTTGTGCCTGTTCCATTTCGCCCTGCGCCAGTTCCCACAGTTCCAACGCATCTATGGAAAAAGACGCACGTTTCAGACGATGGCGTTCGAGAATCTCAAGCGCGGCATCGCGTGAATGTGTCCCTTCATAGATGGGGCCGGGCCACGGCAGAATGCGCGAGGCTTGCAGTGCCGTCTCACGGCGATTGGGCAACAACAAGCGCAACCTGCCGCTCTGTTCTTCCAGAACCCA
>JAVVPW010000178.1:0-3508 GCA_036655575.1 Bilophila sp. | reverse complement strand
GTGCGACTGGAAGAACGCTTTCCTACGCTCCGAACGCCTGATTCGCCCACCCGCAAGATCGGTGGTGCCGTGCTTCCTGTTCTGGAAACACGCAAGCATACCAAGCGGATGTACAGTCTGGACAACGTTTTTTCACAAGAGGACTGGCAGAATTTTCTGAAACGTCTGGACAATGCCTTGCCCGGCGCGGCACCGGTGTTCTGGTGTGATCCCAAGATGGACGGGCTGGCGCTGGAGCTGGTGTACGAGAAGGGCGTGCTCACCTGTGCGCTGACTCGTGGAGATGGGGAACAGGGCGAACTTGTGACTGCGGCACTGCGCACGGTGCGCAATCTGCCGGGACGCGAGGGCGCGGCGGCTGGGGCAGTGTGGCCGGATCTGCTCGAAGTACGCGGGGAAATCATCTTCAGTCGGGCGGATTTTGAGGCGCTCAATGCCCGTCAGCGCAAGGCAAACGCCAAGCCTTTTGCCAACCCTCGCAACGCCGCTGCCGGGACAGTCCGGCAACTGGACACTACCATCACCGCGTCCCGTCCGTTGCGTTTTTTGGCGTATGGCTTTGGTGAGGTGCGTTTCGGCGCGGCAACGCCGTGGCAGACGTATGAAGAGGTCATGGCGCGTCTGCGTGCCTACGGTTTTGAGACGCCGCCAGAAGGGCGCCTGTGTGCTTCTCCTGCCGAGGTGGAGGCGTATTGTGACGCTGTGCGCCTCAACCGGGAAGCGCTTGCGTATGACATCGACGGCGTGGTCATGAAACTGAACGATCTGGAGGCGCAGGACGCGCTGGGGTACACGGCGCGTGCCCCCCGCTTTGCCATCGCGTGGAAATTTCCGGCGCAACAGGCGACAACGCAACTTCTTGACATCACAGTGCAGATCGGGCGCACCGGCGTGCTCACACCTGTGGCGGAACTGGAACCTGTGACCGTGGGTGGGGTGGTGGTGCGCCGCGCAACCTTGCACAATGAAGACGAAATACGCAACCGCGATGTGCGTGTTGGGGATACGGTCATTGTGCAGCGGGCTGGGGATGTCATCCCTGAAGTGGTGCGTGCGGTGCTCTCAAAGCGCCCTGCGGACGCTGTCCCGTTTGTGTTTCCGCATTGTTGCCCCTCGTGTGGTGCGCCTGCGCACAGAATTGAGGGCGAAGCCGCGTGGCGGTGCGTCAATCTGTCTTGTCCTGCGATGGTGCGGCAGTCACTCGCGCATTTTGTGTCCAAGGCCGGACTCGACATCGACGGGCTGGGGCAACGCTGGATCGAATTGCTGGTGGCGGCTGGACGGATCAAAACCCCGGCAGATCTGTTTACCCTGAAGGTTGAGGAGCTCTTGCATTATGAGCGCATGGGTGTCAAGCTGGCCTCAAAACTGGTGGCGTCACTGGATCGAGCGAGGAAAGACGCGCCGTTGCAGCGCTTCCTCTGTGCGCTCGGTATCCGCCACGTTGGCGAACAGACCGCCAGAACGCTGGCTCGTGAGTATGCGGACATGGACGCGCTTGGCAGGGCTAGTCTTGAAGAGTTGCAACAGTTGCCGGACATTGGGTCAGAAGTAGCGAGTTCGATCCGAGCTTTTTTTGAGGACGTGCCCAACCGGGAGCTGTTGCAGCGCTTGCGTGAACTCGGTTTATGGCCTGTGCGTGCCGAGAAAGCTGGGGAGGCCTTGCAAGGTACAACACCGGCTGTGTCCGGTGCGCTGGCGGGGCTCAACGTGCTTTTCACGGGTTCCTTGTCCATGCCCCGTTCGCAAGCGCAACGCATGGCAGAAGAAGCGGGGGCAACGCTGGCAGTAGGTGTTTCTCGCAAGCTCGATCTCTTGGTGGTGGGTGCAGATCCCGGCTCCAAGCTCGACAAAGCGCAGGCGCTGGGTATCCGCGTGGTGGATGAGTCCGAATTTCTGAAACTCCTGTAATCTTCGTATACAATGAGGTACAAGATGGATCTTTCTATTGTCGTCATGGGGGCGTCGGGGCGGATGGGCACGACCATTGCCAATCTTGCGCAAGAACAGGGGCTGACACTGGGGGCTGTGCTTGAGCGCCCGGAAAAGGTGCCTGCGTTGGCGCGCTGGAATTGTCTGGCTGGAAGTGACCCCAACCTCGTGTTTGCAGAGGTTCCGGGTGCGGTGGTGATTGATTTTACAGCGCCTGAAGCGAGCCTTGCCACCGCACGGATTGCGGCAAAGTACGGCAATCCGATGGTCATCGGGACAACCGGCTTCACGCCAGCGCAGCGCGACGAGCTGGCAGAACTCGCTTGTACCGCCAGAATCTTCTGGTCACCCAACATGAGCATCGGGGTCAATGTGCTGTTTGAGCTGTTGCCGGAGCTGGTCAAGATGCTGGGATCTGATTACGATCTGGAGATGGTGGAGATGCACCACAATCGCAAGAAGGATTCGCCAAGCGGGACAGCGTTGCGTCTGGCTGAATGTCTGGCACAAGCCAGAGACTGGAACCTTCCAGACGTGGCTTGCTATCACCGTGAAGGCATCATCGGCGAACGTCCCAAAGACGAGATCGGCATTCAGGCGATCCGGGGTGGGGATGTCGTGGGGGTACACACGGTCTATTTCATGGGGCCGGGTGAGCGCATCGAAGTGACCCATCAGGCGCATTCGCGGGAAAACTTTGCGCAGGGTGCCTTGCGTGCCGCACGCTGGATTGCAACCCAGCAGCCGGGCAAGGTGTACGCCATGAGTGATATTTTGAAAGCAGGTCTGAGCACACCGGGGCAGGCGCAATGACAACAATCCCCACCAAGAATTGGGAAGCGGTCTGGAAGGTGCTTGTAACAGGCATCCAGTCGCATGTAGAGAGCAACGGCTTCACCGATGTGGTGCTGGGGTTATCCGGTGGGATGGATTCGGCGCTGGTGGTCGCGCTGGCAGCGGATGCGTTGGGCGCGGCACACGTCCACGGTGTGCTCATGCCCTCCCCGTGGTCGAGCCGGGGCAGTATCACAGATGCCGAGCAGTCGGCAAAGAATCTGGGCGTCAAGACGCGCACAATCCCCATTGCCCCGCTGATGACGGCGTTTGAGACAGCGCTTGCGCCTGCGTTTGCAGGAACACATCCAGACGTGACCGAGGAGAATATCCAGTCGCGGATTCGGGGGCTGTTGCTTATGGCGCTGTCCAACAAGTTTGGCTGGATGGTGCTCAATACCGGCAACAAGTCCGAGTTGTCCGTAGGG
Organism: Bilophila sp.; assembly: GCA_036655575.1. GTDB lineage: Bacteria > Desulfobacterota > Desulfovibrionia > Desulfovibrionales > Desulfovibrionaceae > Bilophila. The sequence continues at coordinate 314 of JAVVPW010000178.1, read as the reverse complement.
TATTGCACGCTGTACGGTGACATGTGTGGTGCCCTTTCCCCCATCGCAGAGCTCTACAAGACAGAGGTGTACGCGCTGGCAGGCTGGTACAACGAGCGTGTTGGCGAGGCGCGCATTCCTCAGCAGGTTTTTGACAAGCCGCCCTCAGCAGAATTGCGCCCCGATCAGACGGATCAGGATTCTCTCCCGTCGTATGAGCATCTGGACAGCATCTTGTACACCCTGGAATCCTGCGCACCGGACAACGTTTTTTTGCCAGACATCCCTGCAACCGAAGTGCAGCGTGTAGCCACCTTGAAGCAAAAAAGCGCCTT
>JAVVPW010000177.1:0-3545 GCA_036655575.1 Bilophila sp. | reverse complement strand
AGGAGCGGCAGGATTATTTTGAGCCTGACAAGCGCATTCTGGCGTATGAAGGACGGTTTCCGATTTTCGTGCGCTTTGAGAGCTTGTCTGCTGACGTGTCCCGCGCTACCGCCCATCTCTCTATGTTGCTCTGTTCCAGACAGCGTTGCATCCCTGTGCAAGAGACAATCCCGCTGGCGTTTCCGAGTGCCCTGACGCCGCTTGCGGGTGTGACGTGGCAAGACGCCTACCGTGCGGCCTTGCCCGGTCAAACGGCGGTGGCAGGGGCGGGCGGCTCGGTGTTGTCCGAGACACTGCCGACAAGCAAAGCCCGCGCCGCTTCGCCCGCTGGAGCGCCGCTTCCTCTGTCTGGAGGCATCCCAACGTCCAGAACGTCTGCCAGCGTCTTGGCTGTGCCCGCACCAGCCTTGGCAACGTCCGCTCCAGAATGGCGGTTTGAGCCGCGCTTTTTGCAGCAATCGCTTGAGCCGACAGCACTTGGGACAGCCATGCTGCTGGGTTTGCTTGCCGGGTTGATTCTCAATGTCATGCCGTGTGTGCTTCCTGTTTTGACCATCAAAATATCGGGACTGCTTGCCGCGTCCGGGTACGCTGACGAGAAGAGTCGATTGGCGCATTTTCGTGAGCACAATCTGCTGTTCGCAGCGGGCATCCTCACATGGTTCGGGGTGCTTGCTGTCACGGTGGGCAGTATGGGGCTGGCGTGGGGCGGGCTGTTTCAGAATGCCGGGCTGGTGTACGGGTTGCTCCTGCTGGTCTTTTTGCTTGCGCTCTCGCTTTTTGAGGTGTTTACGTTGCCCATCCTTGATTTCAAGGTCGGCGCATCCAAAAATCCCCGGACGCAAGCCTATCTCTCCGGGCTTGTCGCAACGCTGCTGGCCACGCCGTGTAGTGGACCTCTTCTTGGCGGTGTGCTGGGGTGGGCGGCGCTTCAGCCTCTCCCGGTGGTCATGGCGGTTTTCGCCGCTACGGGCATCGGCATGAGTCTCCCCTATCTTTTGCTTGCCGCGTACCCCCGTGCGGCTCGGGTGCTGCCCAAACCCGGCGCATGGACAGGCATCATGGAGCGACTGGTGGGCTTTTTCCTTATGGGTACCGCCGTCTACCTGCTGTCTATCCTGCCAGAATCACAACGTCTTTCGGCGCTTGTCACCTTGCTTGTTGCCTCGCTTGCGGCGTGGATGTGGGGGCAATGGGGGGGCTTGCGGGCTTCAGGACGACAAAAAGCCTTTACGGGGGGGCTTGCCGTCCTTATGGTAGCAAGCGCGATCTGGTGGAGTGTGCAACCGCCAGCCAAACCCGCGCCGTGGGAACGGTTTGATCCCCAAACCTTTCGTACCGCGTTGCACACCGAGCCGTTGCTGGTGGAATTTACGGCAGACTGGTGTCCGTCTTGCAAGGTGCTTGAGCGCACGGTTCTGACGCCAGCGCGTCTGCGTTCGGCAATGGATCGTTACGGCGTGCGTCTGATTAAAGTGGATCTGACGCGACCAGATCCCGCAGCGCAAGCCTTGCTCCGTTCGCTTGGCAGCGTGAGTATCCCGGTCACAGCCCTTTTTCCACAGGGTGCTTTGTCCAGTCGTCCGCTTGTGTTGCGGGATCTGTACACGTCGAGTCAGTTTGATGACGCCCTCAAAACCCTACCCATCGTCCAGCGAGAAAAACTCTGATATGTTAGCCCAACGCTCCCAGAATGCCCTGCAACACCTTGAAATTGTCATGGTGGGTACCAAGTTCCCCGAAAACATCGGGATGGCTGTTCGTGCCTGTGCCAATACCGGATGTGGTCGCTTGCGCCTTGTGGCGCCCCAGTGGTGGGACAAGGAAAAAGCCCGTCCTCTCGCTACTGCCAAGGGCGAAGCGCTGTTAGAAGCGGTGCAGGTCAGCGCAACGCTGTCTGAAGCGCTGGCACCGCATGTGCTGACGTTTGGGACTACGGCACGGACGGGAGGGTGGCGGCGGGGTCTGCTCACCCCAGAGCAGGCCGCAGAGGAAATAGCGCCGCTTCTTTTGGACGAAAACCCGATTGCGCTGGTGTTCGGGTCTGAAGATCATGGGTTGAGCAATGAAGAAATAGAGCAATGCCAGCGTCTGGTGACCATTCCCACCGCAGGCGCGTCTTCGCTCAATGTGGCGCAGGCTGTGCTTGTCATGGCCTATGAATGCATGAAAGCGGTCAGGCGTGCCGTGCCACAGCCTGTAATCGACAACCCAGGGCACCAGTCCCGCCGCATCACCCACGAGGAGCAGGAGCTGCTGTACGCCCGCATTCGGGAGACGTTGCTTGCGATTGACTATCTGAAGTCAGACAACACCGAATATTTTCTCATGCCTCTGCGGCGCTTTCTCGGACGCTCAGGACTCCGCCGGCACGAAATGGACATGCTCATGGGCATCTGCCGTCAGGTCGATCATTTCAGGAAATGAAGAGACATCGGGGGGAGAGGGTATTCTGCTTTTTTATAGTATAACAGTGTTTTACAAAATAAGGACGACTGCATGGCTGCGCGTATGGTTCAGGTTTCAGGCCTTGAGGTACAAGAGTTTGCGTCCCGTTCGGGATTTGTGTTGACAGACGACGTTGCGCGTCACCTTGCTGGGTATCTCGAACTGCTCATGCAGTGGAATCGGGTCATGAATCTGGTTGGCACCCGGAGCTGGCAAGAGACGTTTTCCGCACTGGTGGTGGACAGTCTGCATCTGGGGCGATTTCTTGAAAAGGAAGGCATTGTCGCTGACACAACGTGGGATCTTGGCGCTGGCGCGGGACTTCCGGGGTTGCCGTTGCGCATGATCTGGACACAGGGCACCTTCTGGATGGTGGAAGCACGCGAAAAACGCGCCATCTTCCTGTCTACGGTGCTGGCGCGGTTCCCTTTGCCGCAAACCCATGTGTTTCGGGGACGAGCCGAGCAGTTCATGGCTGGCCCACCGCCCCGGCGGGCGGATCTTGTGATGAGTCGCGCTTTCATGCCGTGGGCCGACGTGCTTGCGCTGGTTCGGGACAACCTCACCCCGCAAGGCGCGGTGCTCCTGTTGCTCCGCGAATGTCATCTGTCAGAGCTGGAAAACGAAGCGCAAGCCCGGCACTGGACGCTCAAAGCCGCCGCAGACTACAAGGTCGGGCAGACCCGCCGAACGCTGTGCGCGCTTGCCCCCATGCCGTAACGCGCCGCCAAAAAAATCTGACCCCCTTTTGCAGGGCTGAGGCACGGCAACGCGCAGACGATATACACAGCAACACCCTGTGTATACTGCTGAAAAAAACAACTTCCCGCCGCAGGACAGGGTACGGCAGGGCGTGTTTCACAAGCACAAAATGCACAGGAATGCCGTTCTACCGCTTGACCCTGACCGGTCGTTTGTGGCATAGGAAACCTTCGATGCGCCGGGATGGTGGAATTGGTAGACGCAGCGGACTCAAAATCCGCCGCCGCAAGGCGTGCCGGTTCGATTCCGGCCCGAGGCACCATTAGGTCGTAAGCAAGCGCATCAGTAACAGTCAAAAACCCGCCCATCTCCTATGACGGCGGGTTTTTTTATGG
>JAVVPW010000176.1:0-3586 GCA_036655575.1 Bilophila sp. | reverse complement strand
TGCTGGGGATGGTGTCGTGTTCCAGCTTGTCGAGCAGACGGCTGGCGAGCACGGGATCAACACCTTTCTCAACCAGTACGGTTTTTGCGTCCGGTTCAGAGCCAAACTGCGCTTCGAGCTTGGCTTTTCCGTCTGGGCCTTGAGCGCCTAGCACCGTGCGCATCGTGTGTACCACCGCTTCTGAGGGCTGCATGAGGGCGCTGAACTGGGCAATGTAGGCCTCCACCGCGCCTTCCCATGCCGCTTGTGTTGCAAAATCTGCGGGGTCGGGCATTGCCAGATCAAGCACCCGCATGGCGGCCTCGATGCGCTCTTCTGGTACGCCAGCCTGACGCAATACGGCGATGGGGTCGTCTTCCGCTTGTTGTGCCAGCGCCGCGTCGATCTGATTGGAAACCGTGAGGATGCGCTCTCGCGTTGCCGCAAGCTGTGCTGGCGTGAGGGGCGGCAGTCCCGTTTCCAGCAGACCTGCATTGATTTCGTCGAGCGAGTCGTCCAACGACTGCAAGGCCTCTGCCGCTCGTGCTCCCGCCACAGCAGGTGCGACAGACACGGCCTGTGCGACCTGTGCGCTGGGCGTCTCTGGTTCTGTTGGAGCCGCGTGTTTGGCCTTTGGCATGGCGGCTGTTGCGGCTGCCACGCTTGCGACAATCCCCCCAGCAAGGAGGGCGGCGGCGGTGGCACTTGGTGCGGCGGCGGGTGGTGGTGGAGGTGGTGATGGAACCACGGCTTCAGCTTCAACGTCAGCACAGGCCGGCTCAAGCTGAAGACGGATGATGGTGATGTCTGAAGCCACCTCGTCAGCGCAAGTCGTGAGCGAATGCCACAAGAACAGACCTGTCAACTGATTTGGGAACAGCCACAGCGTGTCGCGGGTGGCTGTGAGTTCGTGCCATGTGGGATCTGCACCGCGTGTCAGTGTCACCCGAAGATTGTGGATGGGGGCGTCAAGTTCCAGACGTTCGTGCTCTGGATGCAGAGAGGTGAGCACAAGGTGTTCCCCGCCCTGCAAGTGTGACAGGCGCTGTGCGGGTTGCGCCAGATTGAAAAACGTCCAGTCAAAGTCGTCGGGAACGCCGGGCCAGCGGTTTTTAAGCCACGCCGCGTCATAGGTTCCCATGTTTTTGAGACGGCAAGGCCACGCGCCGAGCGGGCCGGGACAGGCAGGGGAACGCCTGGTGTCGTTTTTGTCCGTCACGGTGGGCAGACGGCGTTTGCCGTTTGAGCCGGGTACAATGCCGCAACCAAGGGGATTGTCCGGGTGTTCAGGACTGCCCCAGGTGTTTGCCCAACTGAGAGGCATGTGCGTGAAGGGCGTGATCGTGCTTTCTTGCTGTTCGCCGCTGATGAGCCATTCCCGATGGCTTGCACCCACAAGGGTTTGTACCACCAGACCGCGCATGGGTGCGGGGGTATAGACCGCCCCTGCCAGCAACCATTCGGGCTGTTTTTTGGGCAAACCCGTGTCGATGCAGTCTCCGGGCGCAAGCCCCTGCATGGCGTTTGTCCACGCAACATCCGCAGGGAGCAACGCCCCTGTGACAAGATCAAACCCTAGCCCCACGGTAAAGCTCTGGTGGAGCTTGCCGTGCCAGTCCAGCGGCTGCAAGGTGAGACTGAGTTGCTCTGGCTTTTGTATCTGCATACGTCACGCGACCTCTTTACAATGGCTGCGGCTTGTCAGCCTTTTCGTCACATTTTTGCGGTAAAGCCTCTATTTTTCTTGCGGTGGCTTGTCAGCCTTTTCGTCAAGTTTTTTCTGTAACGTTTCTAGTTTTTTGTGCAGCGCTGTGATGTCTGTACTGGTCTTCGCATTCTGATTCGTAAGCGCTGTAAACTTCGCTTCAATGGTATTCGTGATAGCCGTGATCTTGATTTCTCCACCAAGTTCCAGCGAGCCCGCACTGCTCGTTATGGTGGCTCCTTTGATGGTCACCTTGTCAATGGCTACGCCTTCCCCACTTGGTTTGAGCTGAATCTGTCCGTTGTTGTTCATCTGGAGCGTCGCCTTGCCTCCTCTGAGACTCAGCGTGTCCTTGGTAAGCTCTATGAAGCCATTTGCGTTCTGCCCATCGCCCATCATGAGCGTAAGATTCGCGTTTTGCCCTGTGATGCTGGCCTTGTCCTCCCGATTGTTGGTCAGCGCAAAGCCCGTGTCGTTCAAGAGGACCGTTGTGCTTACGTTCCTGTTGTCGGTATGGGTGAGCAGGACGCTTGAGTCTACGTCTGCTGCGCCTGCCACACTTTTGGCGTGTAAAAAGATGCCGTGACTGTCAGCATTGCCGTCAATGACCACACTCGCATTGCTGTCGGCAGTAGAGATCACATGCTTTTTCGCTTCAGCACTGCGCACTTCCGCAATGACTTCCTTGAGCCATGTGGACTGCACATGGACGTACTCACTGTCAGTGACCACAAAGGAATCCGGCTTATTTTGAGGAACACCAAGGCCTGCGTTGCTGGCATAGTTCTGGACTTCGGCGAGCGTTCCGGCGCTCTTAATGCCCCAGTCCTTTATTTTTTCTTGTGCATCCAGCAACTTGAGAGGGGGCACCTGCTGGGCAACAATAGCACCGTCATGCTGTCTGGTGTTGATGAACACCCCTGTTTGAGAGTGCAGGCCAATGGTGCTTTCGGCAAGCTGATTGATGTTGGCGTTTTCAGATTGCAACAAGATACCGCCCTCTTCAGCCAGAGGGTTCCAGTTTTTGGTACACAGAATAACGGTACTGACAATTTCTGGCAGCAGTGTGGACAATGAAGATGTCAGCAGGGTGTGTATAGCAGCTTTTTTCTTGTTGCTATAATAATTCTTGTTCTCCTCTGTGTCATCGTCACAATACACAGACCACGCATCATTGAGTTCAGCTATCTTTTTTTGCAGCTCTTTGATGTCTTTTTGCGCCTGATCCTTAGCTGTGAGGAGTGCTGTTTTCTCGGCGTCAGTCGCCTTTTCTGGTATGGGAGTGGCGAGCGTTTTTTTAGGCTCTACGAGCAGTTTTTCTATCTGGGGTATGACGGTGGCTTTCATATGACAAAGCGACTGTTTGTCCATCGTGTTGACGGCGTCTATCTCGACTTGCGTATACACGGTTGCTTTGTCTTTCAGGTACGTCATGGCTTCTGTGAGTTTCTTCACATACTCGGCTTTGGCGCTTTCTTCGCCTATAAGGCCAGCAGCCGTAGATTCTACAGCGAGAGCTCCAGCGCGCCCTAGGAACTGCAAGGCTATGCTTGCTATGAGTTTTTTTCTGTCCGGTTTGACCTGCACCAGACTTGTGCTGGTGTCGCTTGTGGTCTTGACAAGATGCCCATAGAGATGCTCATTTTTGAAATCCATGCTGTCTTTGAAATCCAGACAGCCGTTGATGATGATGCCCAGCAATTTTGCAACGTCTGCACCAAAGAGATAGTCTGCTTTTTTTTCCGTTTTAGAGAGGGCTGTAAAAATACTGTCGGAAAGCCCCACCACGGTCTTCATGCCCGAGGTGAATATCGTCTGTGCGGTACCATTGCTAGCTTTCTGGCTGATCTTGACACTGCTTGTCAGGGCTTGCCCTAGCGTGGCTATGCTGGTTCCCATGAG
>JAVVPW010000175.1:0-3586 GCA_036655575.1 Bilophila sp. | reverse complement strand
TCACGGCTTTGGTGGACAAGAGACGGGCTGGGCTGGGCAAGGGACGAGGGTGGGGCGTTTCTCTGATACGCGCATGCCTTGTGGACTCTCTTCACAGAGCAGAGCCTTTTCAAGCTGAAAACGCTCTCAAAAACACGCGGGTCAAGGGGGCGCTTGCCCCCTTGCAGGTGCAGGGCAGCGCCCTGCCCGCCGGAGGCATTGGCATTAGCAGCGCCCTGCCCGCCGGAGGCATTGGCCTCTGCCCCACTTGTTTCTCTGTGCGACCTTGCGTACACTGCCATGGTTGACATCTTTTTTGGGATACCTTTCAACCGCCGAGTTTTGCATGTCCGCATTGCTTTCTTCTTTGAGCGCTTTTCAAGATGGTTCCTCCCGCGTGGGCATTGTGGGATTGGGTTATGTGGGGTTGCCGCTGGCAGTGGCTTTTGCCCGACATTTTGCTGTTTTGGGGTTTGACATGAATACCACGCGGGTTTGCGAGCTTGCGGGTGGTGTGGATCGCACGGGTGAAGTGGCGCAGGAGGCTCTTGTTGCGACACGCGCCGAGTTCACGTCGGATGCGGCCTTGCTGCATGGGGTTGCTGTCGTCATCGTGGCTGTGCCGACACCGATTGACGCGCACCGGAACCCTGATCTTGCGCCCATCATAGGGGCTTCACGGACAGTGGGGCAACACCTTTCGCCCGGTACTGTGGTGGTCTATGAATCCACTGTCTACCCCGGTGTGACTGAAGAAGTGTGCGTGCCGGTGCTGGAAGAGGCCTCTGGGCTGGTTTGCGGGCGCGATTTCACGGTGGGCTATTCTCCAGAGCGTATCAATCCCGGTGACAAGGTGCATACGCTTGAAACCATCGTCAAGATTGTTTCCGCTAGTGACAGACCGACACGGGATCTGCTGGAGGCGCTCTACGGTACGGTGGTCAGCGCGGGCATCCATTGCGCGCCGAGTATCCGCGTTGCCGAGGCTGCCAAGGTCATTGAGAACACGCAACGAGATCTGAACATCGCGTTGATGAATGAGCTGTCTGTTATTTTTGACAGGCTTGGTATCGACACGCTGGAAGTGCTGGAAGCGGCGAGTACCAAATGGAATTTTTTACCGTTTCGCCCCGGACTGGTGGGCGGGCACTGTATCGGTGTTGATCCGTACTATCTGACGTTCAAGGCAGAGGAGCTGGGGTGTCATCCGCAAGTGATTCTGGCAGGGCGCCGTATCAACGACGGCATGGGCAAGCGCGTGGCGGAAACCTGTATCAAGTTGCTCATCCGACAAGAGCGGCTGGTGAATGCGGCGCGGGTGGGCATTCTGGGCTTTACCTTCAAGGAAAATGTGCCGGATTTACGCAACACGCGAGTGATTGATGTGGTGCGGGAATTGGAGGAATACGGGGTTTGTGTGCTGGTACACGATCCGCTGGCGGATGCGGAAGAGGCCTTGCGTGAATACAACGTCCGGTTTGCGGCTCTGGATGAGCTGACCGGGCTTGACGCCCTGATCCTTGCGGTGCCGCATCAGGCGTATGCCGACGCTGCCGTGCTCCTCCCGGACGCCTTACGCCAGCGGTTTGTCGTCCCTGACAAGGCGCTGTTGCTTGATGTCAAAGGTTACTTCACGCCTGCTGAAGCAGCCAACGCCGGGATTGAATTTTGGCGATTGTAACGCGCCTTACGGTTAGCTTTCGCAGCGGTTGTCCTCAAGCGACACGCATTCATGGGTGTTTTGCTCAATCCATGTTTTGATGCGACGGTGGGTTGCTCGGCGTTGCGTCTGTTTGTTGCGCAACATGTTTTTGTCCGCAGTGGCAAGAATGCGAGAAAGAGAAGCTGTTTGTTCGTCTGTGCTTGCCAGACCAAAGGAAACGAGCACCGGCATAGTGTTTGTGGTTTTGTTTTGGCTCTCAAAATGCGCTTCAATCTGTTGTAAAATGACGCTGGCCTTGTACTCTGGACACACGGGCAGAAGAATGATGAATTCATCGCCTCCGGTGCGCGCCACACAGTCGGTAGTACGCAGAGAATGCTGGAGCAGCAGGGCTACCTTCTTCAGCAGTTTGTCGCCCTCAGCGTGCCCCAGATGGTCGTTTATCATTTTCAGACCGCACACATCGCAGGCAATGATGCTGATCGGACGAACCTTTTCTTTTTCGAGGCGTTCAAGTTCCATGTCGCAATAGGCACGGCTACGCAAGCCTGTAAGCGCATCGTTCTTGACGCGATCTTCAAGTTCTGCTCTGCCGTTCTGGAGTGTCGTCACGTCGGTGTGCATCCCGACAAGACGTGTTGCGCGACCTGTAGCGTCTCGGTGCGTCACATAGCCCCGACCAAGAACCCATGCCCAGCTTCCGTCTGCTCGTTTGATGCGGTATGTGCATTCAAAGGTATCCCCGTACCTGGGGGATTCCACAATAGCTTGCTGGGGCAACACGATCTTGTCACGGTCTTCTGGATGGATTTTTTCTGTCCATGCGTCAAACGCGCCGGGGAAATCTTGTTTTGTGTAGCCCAGCATGGAGAGATAGCGCGGGCTGTAATAGACGCTGTTTGTTTTCGCGTCCCAATCCCACAGCCCGTCTCCGGTGGCGTTGAGTGCGAATAAGAGGCGTCCGTTTTCCTGCTGTTGTTCTTTGACTGCTTTGGTTGTTTCGAGGTTTTGCAGGGTTCCGGTTACATGTTGCGCCTTACCGTTTGTGTCCCGATCCAGCACAGCGCCGCGTAACAGCAGATGTCTGGTTTTGCCGTCCGTGGTCGGAAACAGAAAAGAGTCTTCGATGTTGTCCCCCATCAAACCCTGTTCAATAACAAATTTCTGACGGTTGAGGTTTGCAGTGTTGTTGTTCTGATACAGATAGTGCAGCCATTCATTGAGCGTCAAGGTACGGGGCAGAGCGCCGAAGTCAAGCATGGTCGCGCACTGTGCGTCGATACGGATGGTGTTGGTGCTGACGCAATACATCCAGAAGCCTGTACGGTCTTGCGTGGCGTCTTGGGCTATTGCGGGTGTAGGGGAGCCGTGTGAAACGACATAGTGCCCCATTGTCCAGTTGGCGCGCCCGTGTTCGTCTCGCCCCAGAATAAACATGCGTTCGCGCACAAAAAAAGTGTCAAACGGGTAGATTGTTTCAAGAAAGGAACCGTCTGCACCGTTTAACGCGCTTTCGCGCAATTCGTGCAGTTCTGCTAAACAGTGTGCTGGCACATGCGAGAGAAAGGCCGCCATGGTGGTAGGGTTTGTCTCTGCGGTAAGTCCTAGTTTCTGCTGGGCACCCTGACTCAAAAACAGCGTATCAGAAGGAATGTGCCACTCCCACAGGGCTTCTGTTGATAAGAGGGGGATGAGATTGTTTTCCCTTTTTTCAGCGCTCGACATGGTTTCTCCTTGTAAGCGAAAAAAACAATTGCTTCTGCCAGCATAAAGGCAACACCGCAAAGGCAATCCAGAGCCATAATCAGAGACGAATCTTTACCTGCGGTGTAGATTTTTCAAAGAGTTACCCCTCTTTCTGTTACACAAAAAGAGGTACCTGCGAAAAGTTTTGACGCACTACGTCCACCATGCAGGAATCATACCTAACAAAGGTGAAAAGAA
>JAVVPW010000174.1:0-3596 GCA_036655575.1 Bilophila sp. | reverse complement strand
TGAAGGCGCTGCGGTGGCGCTGGCAGACGTTGCGGATGCGGATGCGGCAGATTCGGACGCCGCAGACGGTTGCTCGTGGCTGGCAGAAGCACTGTCATGCGCCGCAGTGTTTTCACGCGCCTTTTGATTCGCGGTCTTTGTGGCCTCTGCGCCAGAAGCGGTGGAAGAAGAACCCTCTTCCGAACGCGGTGCTTCTTGCGCACGTTCGCGTTGCGCCTGACCGGACTTTTTTTTGTCCCGCTCTTCACGCACGGCAATGAGCTTGCTCAAGATCACATAGGCTTCGTTGAGCCTCTGAAACTGCCGACTCGCGTCAGCAATGCCGGGATTGAGATCAGGGTGTAGTGCAAAGGCGCGTTGGCGGTACGCACGCTTGACCTCTTCCAGAGAAGCGGACTGATTCAGATCGAGAATCTGATAACACTCCTTGAGGGTCATGCCTGCCCCGCATCTCCGGGCGTGTCCTTTGTGCTGGACAGGCAAAAGGAGGCTGGCAGAAGCGCGTGGCCTTCGCACCGGGGATCAGCCGCTTCAAGTCCGTATTCGGCAAGATAGGCGCGGCCTTCGGCTACAAATTCAGCATGGGTAGCGTCAGCGCGGATGCCCGGACAGTAGTCCTTGGCAAGGTAGAGGCTCTCGGCATCCACCATGTTTCCCCGGAAGAAAGGCCATGCCCGACAGACATCTGGCTTGTCCACATCTACGGAACACCCTGTCCCTTCTCGAAAAAAGATACATTTGCCGTCTTCACCCGTGCGCACCTGATTTTTCCCATTGCGAAAGACAGCGTAGGTTGCCAGAAAAGCGTCCTGTTCAAGACCCAACCCCTGACACAGACGTTGCAAATCCCGAGGGCTAAGGACAATCCCCCCCTCTCCCTCACAACACTGCCCACACATCTGGCAATCAAAAACCTGTTTGACGCTGCTCATGTCCGCCTCGTGCCTGCTCGTAGAAAGAGAGAAAAAGGGTTAGTATAAGAAACACGGCAACTACTTGCATATTGCGCGCAACAGGATAGGCTTCTTCAAAGAAGCCAGTCCTCGCCCTCTCGCAAAATGAGTGCGGGTCAGTCTACCTTTTCACGAGGGTAAAGGCAACGTCACATTGTCTTCTAGAACGGATTCCCGTAAAAACAACTGACCTGCTGTTTTTTGCGACATGACTTTGACCGTTTTTACGCGAGACAATAGATACTTATAAGGAGATCCTATGCTTACAGCTCTTGAATGCTTGCCTCTGTCTGAAGTTTCCCGTCGTCTTGAACGGTGTCGTGCTTTTCTTGCAGCGTTCGAGCCGGAAGCCGGGGGGATGCTCATTTGTTCTCGTCCGAATATCTATTACCTGACGGGGACGTTGGGATACGGGCTGGTGTGGGTTCCTCGTGAAGGTGAGCCGGTTCTTTTGCTACGCAAGGGGCTGGAACGAGCCAGACTGGAGTCGCCCCTCAAGCACCTTGTGTCTTTTAAATCCTACAAGGACATCGTGCCCTTGTGTGCTGAAGCATCGCCGTTGATAAGAACGGCTTTAGCTGGAGCATGGCAGAGATGCTGCAAAGTCGCATGACGGGGATGCGCTTTGTTGCCTGCGACACAGTTCTGGCGCGTGCCAAAGCTGTCAAGTCGGCGTGGGAGCTGAACAAACTCCGCATCTGTGGCGAGCGGCACCGCAAGGCTCTGGACGACGTGTTGCCGTTGCGCATCCATTCCGGCATGAGCGAGCTTGATGTCGCGCACATCTATACAGAAGTGGCTTTTGCCTGTGGCGACAGCGGGCTGATCCGCATGAATGCCCATGGCGAGGAAAATTTTTTCGGGTACGTCTCTGTTGGCGCGTCAAGCATCTATCCTACAGCGTACAACGGCCCGCTGGGAAGTCGGGGGTTGCACCCTGCGGTGCCTTTTATGGGTGACGCTGGAACCATCTGGAAACCCGGCATGTTGCTGGCTACGGATCTGGGCTTTTCTGTGGAAGGGTATATTACGGACAAGACGCAAACCTACTGGTCTGGCTCTGCCGCCTCCATTCCCGATGCGGTGCAAAGCGCGCATGAGGTCTGTGTGAACATCTATCAACGTGCCGTAGCCGCGCTGAAGCCGGGCGCGATTCCCGCCACCATCTGGCAGGACGCTGCGGCCTTTGCGGCGCAATCCGGGTACAAGGACACCTTCATGGGCTTTGGCTCGGACAGGGTGCCGTTTTTGGGACACGGTGTGGGGTTGGCAATGGATGAATACCCTGTGTTTGCCGCTGGTTTCAACGAACCGCTGGAAGAAGGCATGGTTGTGGCTATCGAACCGAAGATCAGCCTCCCCGGTCTGGCTATGGTCGGTCTTGAGCACACGCTGGAAATCACAGCCAACGGTGCCCATTCCCTGACGGGAGAAACGCTGCACATCATTCCGGTGGAATAAGGCTCTTGGCGGGCAAAGGGGGGCAGTGCGGTTCCTGCGGCTCCTCTTGACCCGGCGTGTTGTGTGCCTTTGGCGCGGTTTTTTGCGAGGGCAGGGCAGCTTGTTTTTTGCGGATTGGGGCGATAGTATAAAGAAAAATCTTTTCTCGAATCGGAATGCCCAGTTCGGAGCGTATCGAGCTGTCTGCTGAGGAAGCGTTGTGGAATATACTGCTTTGATAGCACGTCTTGCTAAGTGTCGGGCGGAGCGTGTGACGTTGACCCGTACAGGTCTTGCGACGCAAGCCCGCATTGGGGTGGATCTGTTGCGGCAGGGGCGGGGGTTGATCTGGGTGGTGCGGGATCGGGATGAACTGGTCGCAGCGCGTGCCTTGATGACGCTTTTTTCACCGCACCTGTCCACTGGGGAACCCGAAACAGCGGCACGCGCCGAATGGGTAACCCTCCCCCCTTTCACCGCACGCTCTGCCAGCCGAGAAGGTTGGACAGAGCGCCTTGCCGCATTGTACGCCCTGCGACACGGGCAGGCGAGGGGCGTTGTGCTCACGGCGGACAACCTCATCCCGAAACTCATTCCGCTGGATTTTTTTGAGGGGCAGGAACTGCGCCTTGTGCGCAACGAAGAAGTTTCACCGGACATGGTGCTGGAGCAGGCCGTTGCGTGGGGGTACGAACGGGTTTCTATGGTCTCAAACCCCGGCGAAGTGGCGCGGCGCGGCGACATTCTCGACATCATGCCTCCGGGGTATGACAAGCCTTTGCGTCTCGACTTTTTTGGTGATCTTATCGAAGAGATTCGGGTGTTTGACCCGGCAACACAGCGTTCAAAAGCTGATTTGCCAGAGGCGCTGGTGCTTCCCGTGCATCCGGTGCGTCAAGACAGTGCCAGCCGCAACAAGATGACAGCCCGCTGGAAGCGTCTGCTCCAGAAAGGATTGCTCACCGAAAACGAGCATTTTGGCCTTGTCCGTCTGCTCGAACAGGGGGACTTTCGGCTGTTGCCGGGGTGCTGCTACGACGCTTCGACGGTTCTTGAAGAATGGCTTCCCAAAGATTCCATCTGGTTGCTTCCCGGTCGCTGTGACGCGGAAGAAGCGCTCACCTCTGCCGAACGGCACTGGGCGAACGCGCTGGAAGAGCAGGACAAAGCAGACCGTCCGCAACCGCTCCGGCTGGGCATCCG
>JAVVPW010000173.1:0-3643 GCA_036655575.1 Bilophila sp. | reverse complement strand
AAAATGAATTTTTGAAACGTCCAGCGTTTCAAAAATAATCTGCTTTAGTTGCGAAGTCGGGGGTCAAGCGTGTCTCGCAGGCTCTCGCCGAGCAGATTGTACCCAAGCACGGTCATCAGAATGGCAAGGCCGGGATACAGCGATAACCACGGCGCGATTTCCAGTACGTCCTTGCCTTCCATGAGCATATTGCCCCAGCTTGCGTCTGGTGGTTGCACCCCAAGCCCAAGAAAACTCAAGGATGATTCCACCAGAATAGCCCCGGCAACGCCAAGTGTTGCGGAAACAAGCACAGGGGTCAAGGCGTTGGGAAGAATGTGTACCAGAATGATGCGCAACGATCCAGCTCCCGCAAGGTGGGCTGCCGCTACAAAATCCCGTTCGCGCAGGGAGAGCGTCTCTGCCCGTACAAGTCGAGCTACGCCCATCCACGAAGTCAGGCCAATGACCACCATGATGTTGGTAAGATTCGGCTCCAAAAAGGCAATGACTGCCAAAATGAGGAAAAACGACGGAAAACAGAGCATGACATCCACGCCCCGCATGACAATTTCATCAACAAAACCACCAAAATAGCCCGCAATCAGTCCCAGCGCCAGACCGATGAGCACAGCTATACTCACCGACACAAAACCAACCCAGAGCGAGACCCTTGCACCGAACAGCAGACGGGACAGCACATCACGCCCCAAAGCATCGGTGCCAAGAGGAAACGCGGAACAAGGGGGTTCCAGAATGGATTTGAGATGCAACGCCGTGGGATCATACGGTGCCAGCCACGGCGCGAATACGGCAACGAGCGACATAAAAATCACGATGCCCAGTCCAATCCAGAGCATCCCCTGACGAGGCAAGAGGCGGGGTATCCACTGAAAAAGGCACCGAATAGCGCTGCGTTGCGGTTGGATCACCGCGCAGGATGTCTTCACGATTGCCTCCCGGCTCGGATACGCGGGTCAGCAAGTCCGTATCCCAGATCTGCCAGCATGTTGCCAAGCAAGGTCAACACGGCACCCAAAACCAGATTGCCCATAATCAACGGGTAGTCCCGTGCCATGACGGCGGTGTAGAACAGTTGCCCCAGACCGGGCAGGGCGAAGATGGTTTCAATAATCACACTTCCGCCGATAAGCCCCGGTACGGAAAGCCCGAGCAGAGTAATGACGGGGAGCAGAGCGTTGCGTAAGGCATGGCGAAAAATGACGATACGCACGGGCAAGCCCTTGGCTCGTGCGGTAAGGATGTAGTCTTGCCGAAGCACTTCCAGCATTGAGGAGCGCATAAACCGCGACATCCCCGCAACACTGCCGACCGTGATGACCGTAATGGGAAGCACAAGGTGCCTGGCAATATCCACCCCCTTTCCCCAGAGGGAGAGACTGGCGTAATCCAGCGACATCAAACCAGAAAGAGGAAGCCACTGGTGTTCCAGCCCCATGTACAGCATGAGCAGCAGCGCCAGCCAGAAGCCGGGCATGGCAAAGCCCAGAAACACCAATATCGTCATGCCACGATCAAAAATGGAGCCTTGTTTCCATGCCGAAAGCACTCCGATAGGGATAGCGATGAGCAACGTCAGCACCAGCGAGACAACATTGATGCCTATCGTGAGCGGAAGGCGCTCTGTGATTTTGTCCATGACCGGGCGGGCGTCGCTGGACATGGAATTTCCAAAATCCAGTTGCACCACCCTTGAAAGCCAGTCGAAATACTGGACATGCAACGGGCGGTCGATGCCGTACAGCGTTTCCAGTCGGGCGCGCGCGGCTTCTCCGGCAAGCGGATTGAGCGTGGTCTGCAAATCCGTGGGCGAACCCGGCGCAAGGTGGATGACCACAAAGCTCACTATGGTAATGCCCCATAAAACAAGGAGCATCCAGACAAGTTTGCGGAGCAGTCTCAAGGCCAGTTGTCCCGTTCCTGATTGCATATGTTCTCCATTATAGGAATGGATATTCTGCGGTCTGGTTTCATGTATTCAGCTCAATCTCAATCACGTCTTGTCATCCACGCAGCCATGTCTTGGGTTTCTTTGTTCCACTGACTGGACAGGCGGACGCTGAGAAAATCTGCGTAGCAGGCATCAAGAAACCCCAGACACTGTTCCATAAGATAGATCTTTTCAAGGAAGATCGCGTCTGGATCGTCGTCTTTTTCATGCTCAACTTTGGGTGTCCGAAAACTGCCGAGCGAAAAATCTTCAGCTTTGAGCGTGGTTTGCCATCCAAGTTCTTCTCGTTCAAAGCGCACAAGGGCGCGTGTGACCTTTTTCCCTGTGGAAAGTCCCATCCGGGCTTCGCGCAATTGAGACAACGAGCCAGAGACTGAGGCTGTTTCCAAGGATTCGCCTTCGCCGCCCTGCACAACGATTCGCTGTTCAAGCGTCAGGGTAAAGGCTTTGTTTTCCTTATCCTTAAATCCAAGGGGTTGATTTTCACTGCGAAACCAGAGCCAAGTCAGAAATTCTTGACCAAGCACGGTGTCCGTGGTCTGTCCGAGATACGGGTCGTTCATAGCGGCGTCCTATCAAATAAAGTAAAGATTGAAGCGTATTAAGCTGATACCTGTTCGTTACACAAAACGAGTAGGTTCAAGCGTATCCAGACGAGTCATTCCCGCTTCATCCAGTATGGACGCCGCAAGCGCGTAAGGAGTCAGGGGTTCGATGTTGAGGTCAAAGGTTCGTATAAACAGTTCTGTAAAAAGTTCAATGAGTTTTGACTGGGTAGAGGCCAGGTAGATAACATTGGATTCCGTGCTCCATGCGACATCAAACACGGCCGGAATCGGCAGAAACCGCCCCATAAGCCGGAGTTTGACCTGATCTCGGAGTTCGTTTTTGCGCTCACGGGCAATGAATTTCTTCCCTTGTTCTTTGATACGGCCTTCCTCTTCACGCAAGGCGATCATGACGTGCTTTTTAAGAACAGCCGGAGGGATGCGCCTTGTGTCTAGTCGAAACGCAAAAGCGAGGTACGCACCTTTCTCCGGTGGGGCAGAGCGCCATGCGGTATCGAGCATGTCTTCAAAACTTGTCCAGCCCCAGGCGCGTTCTTCCGCAACGTCATCGATATCCTGAAAAGCAAACTGCTTGAGTTTGGCGGGGATTTCCGTCCAGAGTTCACGGGGAACCGACTCTGTGATCCGAAAACGGGTAAAGCTACAACTAGCGCCGAGAAGACCCATGGAGACCATCCTTGAAGAAAAAACGTGTGCAGACGACAAAAGGTTGAAGGAAGTTTTTACGCTAGGTGTCAGGGTGTGGCAAGTCTCTGGTGCAAAGAAATGCCCTGTGAATATACCACCTGTGGAAAGCTAGGTTCGTCAAAAAGTAGCTGTTGAAAAGGTGTCTGTGGAAAACAACAGGCCTTGCCCAACACTCCAAACGGGGCGTCAAAAAGAAGGCATTCCGAGGAATCCTTGTGGTTGCATCCGCAGACAATCCGAGCTATACCTCAGGGTGTACGCTCATCAAGGCGTAGAGGCGCTGTGAGGCGCTTTTGCAGAGCAGTCAATTTTTAGTGATACCCGAAAAGTTATGAACGTGCATTTACAGGTACTCGTGACCGTACAAAATTGGCGCTTGTGGTAGCCGTCAAAAAAGCGTGCTTAGGGCAGGGGGGGTCGACGTTGCGTCTGATGC
>JAVVPW010000172.1:0-3718 GCA_036655575.1 Bilophila sp. | reverse complement strand
TCACCAAAGCCGCACAGGTTTTGAGCGCTGTGGACGGCGCACCCTGCATTCTTGAAGGGCATGTGCTTGAAAAAGTGACAGGGAGTGATGACAAGTACGTCTTTCATGATGATTCAGGCAAGGTCATTGTTGACATCGACCACAAGGTCTTCGCCGATCAAAAAGTCACCCCCACCTCTCGCGTGCGCCTGAGCGGCAAGGTTGACAAGCACAAGACCAGAGAAAGCACCGTCGATGTCAAGCATCTGCAACTGCTTTAAAAGACGAAGCCTGCGGCGGGCAGGACGCTGTAATGCCTCCGGCGGGCAGGACGCTGTCCTGCACCTGCAAGGGGGCATTGCCCCCTTGACCCCTTGTGGTATGTCGATTGGTTTACTGCTGTCAGACCGTAACTGTATCGTGTCTTCTTCAGAGACAGCGCATTGAACAACAAAAAAGTCTTTTCGTGTCAGCACGGAAAGACTTTTTTGTTCACAGAGAACGTCATGTAACAGACCTCAGGGGGTCAAGGGGTCAATGACCCCTTGCAGGTGCAGGACAGCGTCCTGCCCGCCGGAGGCATTGTTACCAGTTACAACCACCTTGACCACCACCTTGCCCACCCTGACAGCCGCCACGGTGCCCGCCGTGGTGCGCGTTGCCCGCCATACCGCCGCGCATACCAAAGCTCGTGATGCCGTTTTTGGTCATCTGCTCATTGAGCGCGAGGCGTTCCTTGTGTATCTGACTGCGGATGTCGGTCAATTCACGGACAAGCGCAGAAATCGTTTCCGGCTTGGTGTTGGGATTTTGCGAAAGCGCGTTGAGTTCCGTGTGCTTGGCGATGGCCTTTTCCCGCAACGGCGTGATCCGGGTTTCAAAATCTTGCATGATTCCGGTATACGCCTTCTGCTGTTCTGCGTTCAGCGGCGCACCACCTGCCCCCAAAGCAGGGCAATCCCTCATCGTACCATTCATGCAATTCACCCCAGCGGTGTTGTTCATCCGGTGCCCGTTTCCGTGACCGTAGGCAAAGGCGCTTCCCGCACCAAGAAGAAGCACTGTAGCCGAAAGAGCGATGATAAATGCGCGAGTTTTCATGATGATCTCCTGATAGGTTGTTTGTGTTGGTGAGCGCCTGTGCGCTTGACTGGAGTATAGCAAGTGCTGTGCCAACGCATGTATACAGCCTTAACAGTGCGGTATACAAGTGTTTTACATGAAACAGACGGTTTGGCGTGGCAAAGGTGGTCAAGAAGTGGGTAGAATGGAACCACCGCGCTTGGCTTTCCCGACACAGGTGTGTAAAAAAGTCACAGAGAGGCCAGCAAAAGAACGGAGGCGCACCTGAAAACAGGGACTGGATCGTTTTTTGAAGGTGTACACGGGTGTTCAAACTATCCTACAGCAAGAGGTGCCTTGTGCCGCCATCCGTACTCAGAAAACTTCCCTCATGGCTCACGCTTTCACCGTGGTTTGTGATGCTCTGTGCCTTGTTGCTCTCGGCCTTTGTGGTTGGGGTGGGACTGCGCAATGCCAGTCGGGAAAGCGCGTTTACCGCAAAGCTCACGCTCGAAAAAGGTTCGGCACTCATCAGTACGCTTGAAGGCGCGTTGCGTACAGGCATGGGCTTTCAGTGGGGCGATGATGTGCTTCAGGATCTTCTGGAAAAAATCGGCGCCCAGCCAGACATTGTAACGCTTGCGATTACAGATCATTCCGGGAAAATCCTCATGGATTCCAACCCGGCGCTGGCTGGAACAAGCATGGTGTCCGCAGCACAGCTTGCTACGCTCAAACCCTCCAGCGTTGCGCAGTGGCACGAACGGATCTTGCCGGACGGAACCCGTCTGTTTCAGGTCTACAAGGAATTTACCGTGTCCCGGTTTGAACGAGGACGCCATGGAAGCGGACGACATGGGCATGGGTTTCATAGGCCCCGCAACGCCTTGTGCAACATGTTAGGGGCAGAAACCGATGCGGACGCGCAATGGCTGATCTTTGTTGATTACAGCCTCGCACCGCTCGATGAAGCCAAAGGCGTTGACGCACGGCACACGCTGATCATTTCGGCTGTGCTGGTTTTTCTGGGGATTGTGGGGGCGCTGACGCTTTTTCTGGTGCGCGGCTACCGGCAGTCGCGGCAGGTGGTGCAAGAAACCACCGCGTTCTCCTCTGAAGTCATCAACACCTTGCCGGTAGGGATCATTGCGACAGACGCCGACAACAGGATCACGTCGATCAATCCTGTGGCCTGTGCTATCACGGGACTTTCCCCGACAGAGGCCACAAACGGCACGCTCTGCACGCTCTTGCCTTCGGTCTGGGCGGTGCTTTCGCCACGTCTGACCCGTGGGGTTTCGGTGGTGGAGCAGGAAAGTCGGTGTGCTTTTGCGAGCAATCGCCGTGTCCCTCTGGCGCTCAGTGCCTCACGGATCACAACAGAAGACGGGCAAGTGGTGGGCAACGCGATCATCATGCGCGATCTTGGCGAGATTCGGCGGCTGCAAACCGAGCTGCGGCGACAAGATCGCCTGGTGGCGCTTGGCAACATGGCAGCGGGCATCGCGCATGAAATCCGAAACCCGCTCAGTGCGATCAAGGGGCTGGCGCGGTTTTTTCAAGAATCAAATCCCGCTGACGGTGAAGAAGCGCGCATGGCAAAAATCATGACGCAAGAAGTGTTGCGGCTGGACAAGGTGGTGGGCGATCTGCTCGACTTTGCGCGTCCTGACACCTTGCATCAGATCCATATTCCCCTTGACGAGATTCTTGGTCGCGCTCACCGTATGGTACAACAGGATATGGAAACGCGGCACATCCGTTTTGTGCTGAACATCCCCACCCCTGCCCCCTTGGCCTGGTTTGACCCGGACAGGATGACGCAAGTGTTGCTCAATCTGTTTTTGAACGCCCTGCAAGCCATGGCAGACGGTGGCACCCTCACCGTGACCGCGCAAGAAGACGACAACGATCTGATTCTCAAGATACAAGACACCGGGTGTGGGATTTTGCCGGAGAAGGTGCAGGATATTTTCAGTCCGTATTTCACCACCAAAGCCTCAGGCACGGGACTTGGCCTTTCTATCGTCCACAAAATCGTCGAAGCGCATGACGGTGACATTGAAGTCCAGTCCAGCCCAGAGGGGACAACCTTCATACTCAGGATGCGGAAAGGATAAGCGCGTGTTGGGCATTCTTTTGCAACCGAGGATTGTATGACGCCAGAAAAAAAACCGAGTGTTCTGATAGTAGACGATGATCCGGGGCATCGGGTCATGCTGGAAGCGTTGCTTGCAAAGTGGGGGTACGCGCCTGTGGGCGTGTGCAACGGGCGCGAGGCAGTGGACAAGATTCAGGAACGCCCCTTTGACGTGACGCTCATGGACATCAGGATGCCGGATATGGACGGGATCACGGCGCTCAAAGCCATCAAGAACTACAACCCTGCCGTGCCTGTTGTGCTCATGACCGCGTATTCCACTGTGGAATCGGCTATTGAAGCCCTGAAGGCTGGCGCGTTTGATTATCTGTTGAAACCGCTGGATTTCGACATGCTCCGCACAGCTCTTGGGCAGACTCTTGAGCACCAGCGCCGCCCGGATGACACCGCACGGGCTGTGGGGGACGACAAGATTGTGGGGAAAAGTCCGGCTATCGAGCGGATGCGGGAGTTGATCCACACGGTTGCGGCCTCAGAAGCGACCGTGCTTGTGACAGGGCAGTCCGGCACCGGAAA
>JAVVPW010000171.1:0-3756 GCA_036655575.1 Bilophila sp. | reverse complement strand
CTGTAATATTTTGCAATCCGAAGAAGGTTCCGCACAACGTCCGATCGCTGCGCCACAACGTGCGTCCGTGGAGACACTCGCCCGCAACATCCGTCTGCTCGTCCTTGATGTGGATGGCGTGCTCACGGATGGCGGTCTGTATTACGATGCCAACGGGCTGGTCATGAAGCGCTTCAATGTCCACGATGGAATCGGTATCCGACTGGCAAAAGAAGCGGGCATCGAAGTGGCTGTCATTTCCGGCATGGACGCACCTTGTGTGGTCAAGCGCCTTGAAATTCTGGGTGTGACAGAATATCATGGCGGAGCGGACAACAAACGCACCATCCTCGATGCCATGCGCAAACGCCTTGGTCTTGAATGGAAGGAAGTCGCCTATCTCGGTGACGACTGGGTTGATCTTGCTCCCATGTCACAAGTGGGACTGCCTGTGGCTGTTGCCAATGCCTTGCCGGAAGTCCGGCAAGCTGCCCGCCATACCACCAGCAAAAGTGGCGGCGATGGCGCGGTACGCGAACTTGTGTCCCTCCTCCTCACCTGTCAGGGCAAGCGGGAAGCCATGATCGAACACTGGACACATCTGGAATGAAACGTGCGCGCATCCTGCTCTTGCTGGTCGTTGGCGTCGCCCTTGTGGCTGGCGTCTGGTACACTGTCAAACGGCCTGCTTCGCTGCTGGACAAAGCGCTGGAACTGGCAAGCAAGAGCGGCATCACCTCCCTTGACGGCTCGAAAGTGCAGGGCAACGCGACAAGTGCCAACCCCCTCGAAGAGGTGGTGGGGCTTGCCATCAAGAACATCAATCTCTTTCAGGGCAACAAGGGTGTGGAGCTTTGGCGGCTGAACGCCTCATGGGCGCACCTTTCCCAGAACGGCGACACCATTGATGTGGACAAGCCCGTGATCCGCTACGCCCTTGGTGACGATTCTGTCAGCAAGGCAGACAGCGATGTGCTCAATGTCAAGGCTGATAAGGGTCGGATCACGGACAATCAGCGTTTCCTGAGCCTCTGGGACAACGTGCTCGTCACCCGTTACGATGACACCCTCACCGGTTCGCGCATGAATTATGACGCGCCCACCCGTACCATGGTGTTCCCCGAAGGCGCTGTGCTTGAAAGCCCCACCGCGTCAGGAACGGCGAAGATCTTCACATGGGATCTCGCCAAAAACGAACTGTATGGAACAAACGGCGTGCTGGTTGTGTTGAAGCCCCGTCCGCCCAAAGAGCAGACAGCCGATGTCGCGCCTGTGGCAAAAACACCGTCAAAGAAACACCAAAAAGCCGCAGATACCCCCAAAAAAGCCGTACAAAAAGCTCGTAAAGACAAGAACGTAGACAAGAACGCACATCCCAAAAGATCGCAGACGAACGCGACAAAGCACACCAGCCTCGGAAATTGACATGAAAAAACACCATCTTTGCCTCACCCTTCTGGCGCTTCTGTGCGCATCTTTGTTTTCTCCAGTCTCCACGGTCTGGGCTGCTCCTAAGACCACCCCGCCAAAGCCCGACAAAAATCTGGAAACGCGCATCACCTCGGATCAACTGACCTATCTTGCGGAAAAGCAACGGATCGTTTTTGAAAAAAATGTCCATGTGCAACGTCCAGACTTCAAGCTGTGGGCGGATCGGCTTACTGTCTACCTGAAGCCACCCAAGGAAGGGCAAGCGCAAAAGAACGCCTCCAAAGGCGGTCTTCCAGAAGGTATGGCCGCAGGTGATGTGGATCGCATTGTCGCCGAGCATCAGGTTCGCATGGAAAGCGAAGGCCGCATCGGCACCAGCGACAAGGCAACCTATACCCTCGACGACGGTGTTGTCCTGATGGAAGGAAACCCGCGTCTCACCGACGGCGACAACACCGTCACCGGCGAGACGATCCGGTACTTCACCGAGGAAAACCGG
Source organism: Bilophila sp. (assembly GCA_036655575.1). GTDB lineage: Bacteria > Desulfobacterota > Desulfovibrionia > Desulfovibrionales > Desulfovibrionaceae > Bilophila. The sequence goes on along the minus strand of JAVVPW010000171.1, from coordinate 1,847 downwards.
AGTGAAGTGAAGGGGAGTACCAAAAAACGGGTAGAAGCCGTCTTTTCTGGCAGCAAAGTTTCCCCGCAGCCCGGCAAAGGAGTTCGTTGATGACCACACTTGCCGGGGTGGAATTGCGTAAATGGTACGGACAGCGCGAAGTGGTGCGCGGGGTCTCGCCCGAAGTGTCGCAAGGGGAAATAGTGGGCTTGCTTGGCCCCAATGGAGCGGGAAAAACAACCTCCTTCTATATGCTTACAGGCATCATCAAGCCCACGTCAGGCCGCGTTCTGCTCGAACAGGAAGACATCGGAACATGGCCCTTGCACGAACGCGCCAGAGTGGGCATCTCGTATCTGCCACAGGAAAGCTCGGTCTTTCGCCGTCTTACCGTGCGTCAGAATCTCCAGATCATTTTGGAATACACCGGACTTTCCCACAAGGAACAAAAGAAGCGCGCCGACGAACTGCTCACTGATTTCGGTCTGACCCGACTGGAATCCTCCCACGCCCTGCACCTGTCTGGTGGCGAACGAAGGCGGCTTGAAATAGCGCGTGCGCTGATCCGCGAACCCAAATTTGTCCTGCTGGATGAACCTTTTGCGGGCATTGATCCGCTGGCGGTGGGCGACATCCAGAGCCTTGTGCAAGCGTTGCGTGACAAAGGGATCGGCGTCCTGATTTCCGACCATAACGTGCGTGAAACACTGCACATTTGTGACCGTGCCTATCTGATGGTGCAAGGGCAGGTTGTGCTTTCTGGCACACCAGACACCATCGTCAACAATGCCGAGGCTCGTAGTGTGTACCTTGGAGAGGGCTTCTCCCTGTAAAAAATGTTGCAGTGTCTCCATACGTTATCTCTGGAGGAACCAAAAATGTTCTGCCCAGTTGTTGCAACATTTCTGAGCTTATGGCATAATCCGTGCAGGGAATAAGGCAAGGCGTTTTTACGCCCCGAAAAGCGCACAGAGGGAAGCCCCTTTTCTGCATGTCCGAAGCCTCTTCCTTATAAAACCAGTCTGTTGCAAAAAAGAATGCGTGAGCGTCAGCAAAACGTGCTAAAGTGAAATAAATCACAATACGGTTGCAGCTCTCTTCTTCACTCACAGACAATTGGAATCTACATGGTACTGGAACTTCGACAGCAGCTCAAACTGACCCAGCAACTGGTCATGACGCCTCAACTGCAACAAGCTATTCGATTGTTGCAGCTTTCGCGTCTGGAACTTGTGGAAACCGTACAGCACGAGCTGTTGGAAAATCCCTTCCTTGAGGAAGTGCAGGAAGAAGTCAGCACCGAACCAGCCGAATCCCGTGCTGAATCGCCGCAGACCGAAAGATACGAACGTGAAGCGGCGCGCTCTGAAGATTGGGAAGACTACCTTGGCGAATTTGCCAGCACTCCACAGCACATGCAGCAACGCGATTACGAGCTTCCTGAGGAGATGAGTTCGCTTGAGGCGCGCTATTCCTCAAGCCCTACGCTTGAAAGCCATCTCATGTGGCAACTGCGCCTCTCCTCACTCACCGACGAGCAAAAAGAACTTGGCGAAATCATCATCGGCAACCTCTCCTCGTCCGGGTACCTGCAAGCCACAGCAGAAGAAATGGCGACCATGGCAAACGGCAACGCGAAAGACATCGCCGACGCCAACGCTGATACCGCTATGGATGGTGACGCAGGGGAACCGCCTGTAACCGCTGAACAAGTGGAAAGCGTTCTCAAGACCTTGCAGCATTTTGATCCCGTGGGTGTTGCCGCCCGCACCCCGCAGGAATGTTTGCTCATCCAGATAGAAACGCTGGGGTATGATCGAGACGCCACGCTTGTGGATCTGGTGCGCAACCACCTTGAGGATCTTGAA
>JAVVPW010000170.1:0-3756 GCA_036655575.1 Bilophila sp. | reverse complement strand
CCTCGCCGGAGAAAACCGCTACGCCCAGCTCAAGACCACCAATCCTGAAATATCCGACCGCCTTCAGGGTGAACTGGAAAAATCCTATAACGAACGGTATACGCTTCTGAAGCATCTGGCAGACGCTCCCGCAGGTTCTGCTGACGCAACGAAATAAACCAAACTCCGGGGGGCGCCCTGCCTCCCGGATACCTTTGCGGGCATGGTACACTGAAGATACGTCTCTGGTGTGCCATGCTTTCGGCGTTGAAGCTCTTTTTTGCAAAACCAGCTCCCCAATGTGGGAGCGTTCTGTAAATCTTCGGAGTTGCTTCCTATGGCTAATACGCTCTATATTACAGCTACAGAAACCCACAGTGGAAAATCCGCGATAACGATGGGGTTGATGCAACTTCTTGTCCGCCATGTCCGCAAGGTGGCGTTCTTTCGACCAGTTGTTGATCGCTTTGACGAAAAAGAACACGACCGCGATGTGGAGCTTATTCTCAAACACTTTGGTCTCGACATCCCCTATGAAGACACCTACGCCTGCCTGTATGCCGAGGCGCGGGAACTGATCACTGCGGGGAAAACCGATGTCCTCATCGAAAAAATCATGGCAAAGTATAAGGCTCTTGAAGCGAACTACGACTTTATCCTCTGCCAGGGTTCCGATTTCTGCGGTAAAAACGCAGCCTTCCAGTTTGATCTCAACGCTGAAATAGCCACCAATCTGGACATGCCCATTGCGCTTGTGGTCAACGGCAATGGGAAAAAAGTCGATGAGGTGCTGGCTTCCGTGCGGACGAGCCTTGAACTGCTCGTCAGCAAGGAACGAGAACTGGGGTGCGTGTTCATCAACCGCGCCACGTTGACACCTGCGGAAATAACCCGGTGTCAGGAAGCTCTCTGTACCGAACACCTGTGTCACAACATCCCCATCTTTATCCTCCCCGAAGAGTCTATCCTGTGCAAGCCCACGGTGAAAGACGTACAACAGCATATGAATGCGGAAGTGCTCTTTGGGGCAAGCCGTCTTGATAATCCTGTGAACGACTATATCATCGCAGCCATGCAGACGGCGAATTTCCTTGACCATGTTGGACAGGGTCTGCTTGTCATCACCCCCGGAGATCGCGCCGACATCATTCTTGCAAGCCTTACCGCACGTTTCTCGCGTGCCTATCCAGATGTGGCTGGCATTCTGCTCACCGGTGGGTTTGAACTGCCTCAATCTATTGTCAAACTTATGGAAGGCTGGACAGGTACCCCCGTACCCATCCTGTCTGTCAAGAACCCCACCTACAGCACGCTCCAGGATCTCATGCAGATTCAGGGTCGGATTGTTCCCGGTGACCTCAGAAAAATCAACGCAGCGCTGGCGCTTTTTGAACGAAGCGTCAATGTGGACATGCTTGCAGGACGGATCATCAACCGCTGTTCTTGCCGCATGACGCCCATGATGTTTGAATTCAAGCTCATTGAGCAGGCCAAGCGGCACAAGATGCGCATTGTCCTGCCCGAAGGCACGGAAGAGCGTGTCTTGCGTGCGGCTGATGTGCTGTGTCAGCGTGAAGTTGTGGACATCATCCTGCTTGGGAATAGCGAAAAAATTCAGGCGAAGAAGCTCGATCTGGGGCTGGATCTGCATGGCGCGACGATCATTCAGCCGGAACTTTCGCCGCTCTATGAAGAATACGCTGAAGCGTATCAGGAACTGCGCAAGAGCAAGGGCGTTTCGCTTGATGAAGCCCGCGACCGCATGGCTGACGCCACCTATTTTGCCACGATGATGGTGCATAGGGGCAACGCAGACGGCATGGTGTCTGGTTCGATCAACACGACAGCCCATACCATCCGTCCGGCTTTTGAAATCATCAAGACCAAGCCCGGTTCCTCTATTGTTTCAAGTGTCTTCCTCATGTGTCTGAAGGATCGGGTGCTCGTATTCGGTGACTGCGCCGTCAACCCCAATCCCACGGCAACCCAGCTTGCGGACATTGCCATCAGCTCGGCAGAAACAGCGCAGATCTTTGGCATCAGCCCGCGTGTTGCCATGCTGTCCTACTCCACAGGGAGTTCGGGCAAGGGCGCGGATGTGGATGTGGTTGTTGAAGCAACCCGTCTGGCACACGAGCGCGCACCCCATCTGACCCTTGACGGCCCCATCCAGTACGACGCAGCGATCGACCCCGATGTCGCACGGACAAAGGCACCGGGAAGTCAGGTGGCAGGCAAGGCTACGGTGTTCATCTTCCCGGATCTCAACACCGGGAACAACACCTACAAGGCCGTGCAGCGCGCTGCTTCAGCCGTTGCCATCGGCCCGGTTCTGCAGGGTCTCAATAAGCCTGTCAATGACTTGTCTCGTGGTTGCACCGTTCCTGACATCCTGAACACCGTGACCATCACCGCGATTCAGGCTCAGGCAGAAAAGGGCTTGATTTCCTTTGAAGAATAGGCCTCCGGCACTCTGCAAGAGACGAGACGCCTCTTGACTCGGTTTGTTTGAGGACATTGTATACCTATCGTAGATGAGGGGATTCCTGTTCACACTGGATCTTTTCAGGAATCCATGCTTTTTCAGAGCCTTTTCACCTTGAAAAGGCTCTGCTGACGCAAACGCGGTTGAAACCGCAAAACCGTTCAACACACAGGGAATACTGTATGAATGTACTGGTCATCAACGCTGGCAGCTCTTCGTTTAAATATCAGCTCATTGACATGTCTACGCAACACGTCCTTTGCGGCGGACTTGTAGAACGCATCGGCGACGCTATGGGGCGCATGGTACACAAGATCGCCCCTGATTCCGAGAAAGAGGAAAAAATCGTCACTGAACGGCCTTTCTCCAATCATGTTGAAGGAATGAAGGCTGTTGTCGCCGCGATCACAGACCCTGCCAAGGGCGTTATCAAGTCCACCTCTGAAGTCCACGCCATCGGTCACCGGGTGGTTATGGGCGGCGAAGCAATCAAGGATTCCGTGCTTGTCGATGCGAAGATCAAAGACATCATCCGCAACTGTTTCCCCTTGTCTCCGTTGCACAACCCCGCCAACCTCGCGGGCATCGAAGTAGCCGAAGAGCTGTTCCCCGGTGTGCCCAACGTTGGCGTGTTTGATACTGAATTTCATCAGAGTATGCCAGAAGCGGCGTACCTCTACCCCCTGCCCTTCAGTGTGTACGAGGACTTCCGCGTCCGCCGCTACGGTTTCCACGGCACTTCGCACCGCTATGTCACCAGACAGGCTGCCAAATTCCTTGGCAAGCCGCTTGACCAGCTCAACATCATCACCTGTCACCTCGGCAATGGTTGCTCCATGACCGCCGTGCGCAACGGCAAGAGCGTGGACACCACCATGGGGACAACGCCGCTAGACGGTCTGATGATGGGAACCCGCTGTGGCGAGATCGACCCCGCCATCGTGCCCTTCCTGATGGAAAAGACCGGTAAATCCGCGCCAGACATCGACAAAATGATGAACAAGGAATCGGGCCTGAAAGGTATCTGTGGTCTGAACGACATGCGCGACATCCATAGCGCTTGTGAAAAGGGCGATGCCAAGGCCTTGCTTGCCCTTGAAATGTTCGTCTACCGGATCAAGAAGTATGTCGGCGCCTATGCCGCTGTGCTTGGCCGTGTGGACGCGCTTGTCTTCACCGCCGGCATCGGCGAGAACGACGACATCGTGCGCAAGCAGGTCTGTGAAGGACTGGAACTCTTCGGAATCGCTCTGGATCTCAAAGCCAACGCGACGCGCTCGTCCAAGCCCCGC
>JAVVPW010000169.1:0-3811 GCA_036655575.1 Bilophila sp. | reverse complement strand
AAAACGTACTAAAAACCTCAATCCGTGAACAGGCGTGTTGAGAGATAGCGTTCGCCAGTGTCGGGGAGGACGGTGACGATGCGTTTGCCCACAAATTGCGGGCGAGCGGCAAGAATGACGGCGGCGGCGACATTGGCACCGGAAGAGATACCGCACGAAAGTCCTTCTTCAGTGAAGAGCCGGCGCGCCATGCGCAGCGCGTCTTCGCCGGGAATGGGCAGGATTTCGTTCAGCAACGACTGATCCAGCACCTTGGGGATGAAGCCCGCGCCGATTCCCTGAATGAGATGCGGCCCTGCGGGTTTGCCAGAGAGTACGGCGGATTCCGCAGGCTCTACAGCGCAGATATGTACCGCGGGGAGGCGCTCTTTCAGAAAACGCCCGATACCGGTGATGGTTCCACCCGTGCCCACCCCAGCGACAAAAGCGTCAAGTGTTCCGGCGTCTTCAAGGATTTCGGGGCCAGTGGTCTGGTAGTGTTCTCTGGCGTTGTCTGGATTGGAAAATTGATCCAGCAAGACATAGCCGTGTGCCTCGGACAGGCGTTTTGCTTCAGCGACAGCTCCAGACATCCCCTGTGCCGCAGGTGTGAGCACAAGTTCTGCCCCAAACGCCCGCAACAGTGCTTTTCGTTCCGCGCTCATGGATTCCGGCATGGTCAGGATGATTCGCAAGCCCAGACGCGAGGCAACAATGGCGAGTCCGATGCCAGTGTTGCCGCTGGTCGGTTCCACCAGCGTCCCGCCGAGCTTGAGGCGTCCACTCTCAAGGGCGGACTGAATCATGCACATGGCTGGACGATCTTTGATAGAACCGCCGGGGTTGCGGGACTCAACCTTGACAAGAATCTCTGCGCCAAGGCCGTCACTGATGCGGTCAAGCTGAATAAGCGGTGTTTTTCCAATAGATTGCAACAGTTTCATGGTTGTTCCTTTGTGTGGATTTCACAGCACAGACTGGTAAATGGCTTCGAGCGCCTCACACCGGGCGCGCATGGTGAAGTGTGCGCCTCGCGCTAAACTGTTTTTCGCCCAGATGGCGCGCTGGTCTGGGTTTGCCACCATGGCGCGCAACGCTTCTGCAAGTGCTGGCATGGCGCCGGGAGGAACCAGCAGGCCGTTGTTCGCCACGATTTCAGGAACGCCACCCACCGCAGTCGCTACCACCGGCAAGCCCATGCGGATGGCCTCCAGCAGGGTGTTGGGCGCTGAGTCCATGTCTTTGGACGGAAAGACGAACGCGCCGCAGATCTGGAGATAGTCGCTGACGTTTTCGGTTTTTCCCACATGGAGTACCTGCTCGTCAATGCCAAGTTGGGTGCAGAGGGGTTCCCAGCGTTTTGATGTCCCGATGAGCAACAGTTTCGCGTCAGGAATGGCGGCTTTCGCAAAGGCATTCAGAAGGATTTCTGTACCCTTTGCCGGGTTGTCGTTGCCCACATAGGCGAACAGAAACGTTGTATCAGAAAGGTGCAACGAGGCCAAAAGAGCCGCAGGCGAACGGGAAGGTGTCACGCGGGCGTCGGGGATGCCGTTTGGCACAACGTGGATCTTTGAGGCAGGGCAGTGCCAGCGGATAGCACGAGCGCAGGCCTCTGAATTGACGATAAAGGCCTTCATCGCCGGAGAAAGATAGGGCAGGGGATTGCCGGGTCGGTAAATCACGCCCCGATGCGCGACACAGGCAAGGTTGCGGTTGCGCCAGAACAGCCCCCACCACGCCACGCGCTTGACCGCTTTGTTGTGGAAGGCATGAACGATGGTCGGTGTATCGGGACTCGGAAACAGGCTTTCCACAACGCTTCGTTGCGCACGCGGGTCAGCCGGCAACGCCAGCCACCGCGCTTTTCCGGCAGGATTGCGTACCGCTTCCGGCAACTCCCAGAACGAAGAATTGTGCGGGAGGCAAAGTGTGACAACGTGTCCACGCTCTGCAAGCTCGTGCGCTTGATAGATCGCCTGTCGCGTTCCGCCACTGCGATTGTTGGACGAAGTGATGATGATAACGTGCATGGTGTTTGGTTCCGGGGGAGGAGAGGAAGCCCTTTTTTTCAGAAAGGTTCTCCTCTTCCGTGATGCGGTCTTTCGTCTAGAGCCTTTTCATCCTGAAAAGGCTCTAAATCAGCCGATGAAAAATGACCGTGTAGGTGTTGCGGATGAGAAGGGCTAATTTGAGACGGCGGGGGATGGTGTCTTCGTTCTTGTGTTTGAACAGATTGATGATGTGCCCGCTGACAAAGGTGAAGTCGGCGTCGCCGCGTTCGTGGAGCATGTCCACATAGCTATGAACCAGCGTGTCAAACAGTTTGGCGCGCTGGTTCTTGTCTGGCGCGGCGTCGTCTAAAAGTGTAGCGAGAAAGGTAGCAAAAATCTGTTCCGCTTCTTCGGGAAACGAACGCAGCAAGGCCAGCCGCCACACGCCGATATACAGTGCCCGCAGCTCCCGGAACGCCTTCTGGCGGTGCCGGAAATGGAATCTTCTGATGCCCAGGAGAGCCAGCTCCTGGGCAAAATCCATGCTTTCAAGCAACGCGGCAAAGTTTTCTAGCACCTCGTCTACAGTATAGGGAGGTGCGCTCGGCGTGATGGCTGACACGGGGCTATCAACCCTGAGCGTTGCCAGAGGAACGTCTGTTTTGACGCTTGAAACCGCTACCGGAGTCACGGCGCTGTCCTTCTTTATGGAAGGACTGACCTTCACGGTGCCCGCCCTCTCTATGGAAAGGCTGACCTTCACGCGGGCCACCCCGTCTGTTGCCGCCACCAGAGCGCGGCTTGGGCGGTCTGGGGATTTCCACAGCCCGGCGAGGTGTCCCCGCAGGCAGGAAAGCCGCAGGATTGAGGCTCTTCTGATAGCAGTCATCAAGGAGCAGGGTCAGCAAATGCACCTGTTCAGGATCAGAGGCCATCGACTGCACGAGCGTTTCAAAGCGGGTCATGCGTTCGCGTTCAAGCCCAGTGAGCTGACGTGAACGCGCTTCAAGCAGCGCAGTGACGCGCACACCCACGGCGAGTGCGACTTCACTGTCAGTAGGCGCAGGGTGTTGCTGGAGCGGCACCTTGAAATACTTGGCGATGCGCAGCAACTCCATCTTTTCCATGATGTCCACCAGAGAAATGACCACGCCAGCAGCGCCAGCGCGACCGGTGCGGCCTGAACGGTGGATGTAGGATTCCCGGTCATCCGGCGGCTCATAGAGGAAGACGTGGGAGAGTTCGGGGATGTCAATGCCTCGCGCTGCCACATCGGTAGCAACGAGAAAACGGATCGTACCCCGGCGCAGACGGGAAAGCACATCTTCGCGGCGGCTCTGCGACAAATCCGCTGAAAGCTCATCGGCGTTGAACCCAAAGCCCTGAAGCACAGCAGTGATGAAGTGTACTGTTGCCTTGGTGTTGCAGAAGATGATGGCGGAATTGGGATTTTCCACTTCAAGAATGCGCAACAGGGTGCGGTCTTTGTCCATGCTCTTGCATTCGCAGAACATGTGCTGCACTTCCGCCACATGGACTTGGGTGGTGGAGAGGGAAAGAAGCTGCGGATTGGTCAGGAATTCTCCAGACAGCTTGAGCACATGGGGGGGATAGGTAGCAGAGAACAGCGTAGCGTGCCGGGGGGTGTCTGGCAGGTAGCGCTGGATTTCCTTCATATCGGGATAGAAACCGATGGAGAGCATCCGGTCGGCTTCGTCAAAGACCAGGGAGGTGATATGATCGAGATTGAGTGTGCGCTTCAGGAGGTGGTCAAGGACGCGACCGGGGGTGCCTACCACAAGGGTAACACCCTGACGCAGCGCATCCATCTGTTTGCC
>JAVVPW010000168.1:0-3854 GCA_036655575.1 Bilophila sp. | reverse complement strand
TAGGCTTCCCATGTATCCACATCTGTAACCGTTGCCCTATCATTGGTAGGTACGAGGTGCAAGCCAAACGCGCTGAGGATTTCGCGGGCTCCTGTGTCGCCAGAGAGGCGCAACATGGCGTCAAAGGCTGTTCGAGGCACGATGACGGGGTTCCCGCGCACGCCACCATAGACAGGCGCCACCGCCCGGCTGGGGGCGTCTTCAAAATGCGCGATCAGCCCTTGCAGCAACCTTGACGACACCAGCGGTTGATCCCCCAGCAAGACAGCAACGCCGGGGAACCGAGTTGTCCCCAACGCTTCTTGGCGTACAAGCCAGCGCACGCCTGCTTTGAGCGAGGCCGATTGCCCCAGATGCGCGTCAGGCGCGGGCACGAAGTGTACGGTCGCGCCAAAGCCCGTTATCGCCGCGTGCAGCTCTGCGCCACAATCCTCACGTTCCTCAGCACTGCTGGCATGTTCTAGCGGACGCACGACCACGCCGACAGGCGCAAGGCCAGCCGCTACCGCAGCTCGGACAACCCTTCGCACCAGCGGTTCACCGTCAAGCGGCAAGGTCAGCTTGTCGCGTCCCATGCGGCGGGAGAAGCCCGCAGCCAGAATCAGGCCGGGGAGGGGTGTCATGCGCGGCGTCCTTGTCCCGGAAACGCACGGGGGGATCTTGTCTGTTCGGAACGGTGCCTGGTGGGGCGTCTGTCTGGTCTGCCTTCCTGTCCCAGATGCCCTAGCAAGATGTCGTGCTGGCGGCGGCGTTCGGCGTCGGAGCGGGCTACAAAGAGCGGGGAGCCGTCTGGAGCGCAGCGGGCGTAATACATGGCGGTTGCCACAGTGCCGGGGGTGGGGATGAAGCACTGCACCTGACGGGGCGACCAGTTGCGCGCCGCAAGCCAGTCCGAGAGCTGCCGCATGTGAGCTTCTGTACAGCCCGGAAACGCGCTGATGAGATAGGGGATGACGTACTGTTCTTTGCCGTGCGCTTCAGAGTAGCGGCGAAAGGCGTCCAGAAACGCCTCAAAGGGCTTCATCCCCGGCTTGCGCATGAGCGTGAGCACCTCCGGGGCGCAGTGTTCTGGGGCGATTTTGAGTTGTCCGCCCGTAAATTCACCGGTGTAGGCCTCCAGTGCCGCCGCGTCCTTCAGCGCAAGGTCAAAGCGCACGCCGCTGGCAACGCGCACATGTTTCACGCCGGGGGTAGCGCGAACCTCACGGAGCAGATCGACACAAGCGCTCTGATCCGCGTGAAAGCCCTTGCAGATAGTCGGGAACATGCAGCTTTCACGTTTGCAACGGTTGGGGTCAAGGGTGCAGGTGGCGCCCCACATGTTCGCACTAGGCCCGCCCACATCGGAAATGGAACTGCCACGCGGCATGGCGGCGATGCGTTTGGCTTCCTCCAGAATGGATGTTCTGGAGCGCGAGGCAATGCGGCGTCCCTGATGCAGCGCCAGAGAGCAGAACGAGCACCCGCCGCCGCACCCTCTATGGGTGGTGATGCTTGTTGCGATCATCTCCACTGCCGGGATGGGTTCGCGGTAGGAAGGGTGGGGGAGGCGCGAAAAAGGCAGATCGTACAGCGTGTCCAGTTCCTGTTCCGTCAAGGGTGCGGCGGGCGGCATGAGCAGGACAACGCCTTCCTCGGCTGTTCCCATACCGCACGCTTGCGCCAGTTGCCGTTGCATCTGATGGGTTTCGCGCTCCAGCAGTACCGCGCCTTCAAGGTACCGCCGTGGTTCGCGCTCCATAGCCTCATGCGAAGGCAACCAGACAAGTTCTGGAGAATTCTGCATCTGGAGAAGGCGCTGGCGTTCTTCACCGCGCACAATGCGGGCGGTGCCGGGGATGGCTGTCCAGAGATCAGGCCACAGATCAGGCGGGTTGCTCACTCCAGCGTCAGGGACAAGTGCGGACAGATCGCCCACCAGCTCTGCCACCGCGTCAAGGCGTCTGGCTACTTCAAGCAGGGCGCGTTCGCCCATGCCGAAAGACAGCAAGTCGAGGTGCGCGTCAAACAGCATGGAACGCCGCAGGCTGTCCGTCCAGAAATCGTATTGGCTGATCCGGCGCAACGAGGCTTCGATGCCGCCAGCGATCAGGGGCAAACCCGGAAAGGCACGGCGCACAAGGTCGGCGTAGACGATGACAGCGCGGTTGGGGCGTGCTCCGGCCTTGCCGCCGGGGGTGTAGGCGTCGTCGTGGCGTTTTTTGCGAAACGCGGTGTAATGCGCCACCATGGAGTCGAGCGCACCAGCACTGACGCCGGCAAACAGGCGTGGACGACCCATGGCAGAGACAGCGGCGACTCCCGCATCATTCCAGCGCGGTTGCGCGATGATGCCGACACGGTACCCGTGTTCCACCAGCCAGCGCCCTAAAAGCGGTACGCCAAAAGACGGGTGATCCACATAGGCATCCCCGGTTAGCAGAAGAATATCCAGAGCATCCCAGCCAAGCGCGTCCATTTCGGTTCGCGTGGTGGGCAGAAAAGCCGGGTGGGGCAACGGTGTGCGCGAGGGCAGTGCGAGTTCAAACATAGGTGCATTGTAAGCTAAGGAAAACCAGAAAGAAAGAGGTTGCCCCCTGTTCCACAAGAACAGGCAGGGCAGCACGCAAGGAGAAAGACAGGGTACGGGGCCTTTGGGATGAGAATCCTGTTTTCTGACCTTGCTTTTCCAGCGCTGACGGGTAAAAGTGAACTGTCGTCTTACTGTTTTTGTCCAAAGGTTTTGTTCCTGCAACTTCAGCTCGCATCTGCGCACCCGTTCATTATGGCTCGTATTGCTCTCATCCTTCCCCGCCTCAGTCATTATGGCGGTGTTGAACAGTTCGCTTTCCGTCTGGCGGAAGCGCTTGCTGAAACCCATGACAGTGAACATGAAGTGGAATTTATCTGCGCACGGGCGGAGTGTCTGCCTCCTGTGGGCGTTCAGACCCATGTGGTCGGGCGGGTAGGTGGCTTCAAGTCATTCAAGATGCTGTGGTTTCTTGTTTGTGCCGAGCGCGCCCGCAAGCGGGGGAAGTACGACATCACCATTGGGCTTGGCAAGACATGGAATCAGGATGTCTTGCGGGTTGGTGGTGGGCCGCAGCGCAATTTCTGGAAGCTCTCCGCAAAGGCGTGGCCTGCTGGTTTTTCGCGCTGGTTCAAGAGTGTGCGCCGCCATTTTGTGCTTTCAAACTGGTTGACCCGGATCATTGACAATCACCAGTACCGCAGTGGTTGTCGGATCATTTGTGTTTCCGACGCGGTGCGCGACTGGGTGCAAGGTTCCTATCCCGGTATCCCGACACCGGAAGTGATCTACAATCTTCCCGATCTTTCGCGTTTCAGTCCGCCGAGCACAGATCAGCGCAATCTCGCCCGTGCCAGACTGGATCTGGACGCGCACCACACCGCCATTGCCACAGCGACCAGCAATTTTATGCTGAAAGGGACAGGTGTGCTCATCCGTGCCCTGGCGTTGTTGCCGGATACCGTACACCTGTACGTTGCCGGTGGGCGCGCACCGCTTTCGTATGAACATCTGGCGGACAGCCTCGGCGTGCGGGAGCGGGTTCATTTTCTGGGGCTGGTGGACGACATGCCAGCGCTTTTTCGCGGGATGGATCTTTTTGTCCTGCCGTCTTTTTATGACGCCTGTTCCAACGCGGTTCTAGAAGCGCTTGCCTGTGGTTTGAAAGTGCTGTCAACAACTGCCAACGGTTCGAGTGTCTTTCTGCCACCCGATCAGGTCACCCCTGACCCCGGCAACGCTCCTGATCTTGCCCAGAGGATACAGCGCCTCATCGACGCGCCCCCGCCACCACCCTTCCATATCCCCGACCACATCCACGCAGGACTCGATACCTGGGTTGCAC
>JAVVPW010000167.1:0-3876 GCA_036655575.1 Bilophila sp. | reverse complement strand
CTGCCGATCCTGTTCCGTGAGCCAGTCGAGCGTGCGGTACTGCTCGAACAGGCGTTTCAAGGAGGCCACGCGCCCGGACGACCAGTCTTCACCCGCTTTCGTCTGTTTGCTTGTCTGTTCGAGGGGTTCTAGCTCAAAATTTTCAGGATCAAGCAACCAGACCAGCCGTTTTTTACGGAGTTTGGCGGTGCTGGTTGCGGGCGTGCCCTTGGGGCAGAGGACATGCTCGATGGTGTCAAACAAGCGTTCCCAGCTTTCGCGGTCACCAAGAAAGGACAGAAAGAGAATCTCCGGTTTTTGCTCAAAGATGAAGGTGGTGTACGGTTCTGCGTTCGGGGTGAGGTGCGCGAGAGATTCCGCAAGAACGCAACCCACCAGCGGCAGGATGTCACGGTATTGCAAAAACAGCGTGTACACGTCTTTTTGTTGGGGCATCAAGCGCTTCAGTCTGGTGTGTTCGGCAGTTTCTGTTTGAGACGCGCTGGTGTTTGGCGTGGGTTTGTGAGCAGTGAGATGTTGGAAGGCAAGGAGCTGTACGGCAAAGGAGAGAGCCGCAGAGAGCGGTTCACGGCATGGAGACGGAAACGCCCTTGAGAGCAACAGATTGACCCTCTCGGTATCGTTGCTTGCCAGTTGTTGCAACACTGCGGCGGCAGTGAAACCGCGTCTTTCCGGCGAGGTCATGGGTACTTCTTGGAGCAAGTCGCGCAGTTCGTCTTGCAGAGCGGGATCTTCAGCGCGGACGAGTGCCAGCGCGAAGCAGAGTCCCGGAACGCCCTGCATTTGGATGCGGCGCTTACCGCGCAGGCGGCGATAGCGTTTGCGGGCTTCACGCAGGTTGGTGAGCGCGTCGCTGTTGTGCCCCTCAAAAAAGTCGATCATGCCCAGAAAAGCGGTTCCCATCGGTTCGGTTTTGTCCATCAAAAGAGGGACAAGCTGTGTTTTGGCTTCCACAAAGCGTCCGGCGAGGATGTCAAACAAGATGAGCGCGGGGATGGGCGGGAGTGTTTCGAGTTGCGGACGCAACGCAGGCAGATACGGCAGCATCCACGGCAGGCATGGGGTAACGATGCCCTCTTGCAACAAGGGGAAGAGATTGCTTACAAGAATATCCAGACGACCTTCTGGTGGCAAGGCGGCAAACCAGCTTTCGGCTTCAGGCGCAAGCTGGTTGAAGGAGCCGACAAGAGGCACGGAGAAGGTGACGTTGCGCCAGAGGCTCGGTGTGCTGGTGCCGCGGAACCACCCTTCGCAGGCCAGAGAGCTGTCTGTGTTTAGCAAGGATCTGCTGCGCATCAGGGAGGCCAGCGCCGCATAGTTTTTTCCCAGATAGAGGAGGCTGTGCAGGTGCGTTTGGATCAGCGAGGGGCTGGACGCAACAAAATCCAGCAGGGCATCACGCAACGCACAGGCTTCTTTTGCCTCTGCCGCACAGGCGTTTGCAAAATCAAGCGCCACGCTGTGCGCAAGCTCAGGGCAACAATGGTTGCGCTCGTCCGCCAGTTTGAGTTGGCGCAGGGTGTACACAAGGGCGCTGAGATCGCTGGTGTTCCAGCTTTGCCCACGGGGGGAAGGCTGGGCAGCTTTGCGCAACAGGGTGAGGGTATGGGTGTTGTTGATGCCCCCACACACCGCCCAGAGTTGTAAAACCGTCCGAACAGGTTCACTCAGCTTGGCGTACTGCTGTGCCAGCGTCTGGGAAGAGGCGTGTTTCATACAACGTATGGTAGACTGTACAGGCCATTTTAGCAATACACCGCACAGGAAGGAGCAGGGGACAGCGTGTCGCCTGCTCCTTTCAATACAGATTATTTTTTCCAGTTGAAGGTGAATATCTGTTCCACATCAGGGTGTAGACTCAGGTGTACAGGGCAGGTGTGCGCGGCGCGTTCGATCATGGTCTTTTGTTTTTCGGTGAACTCGCGGTCGGGCATGTTGAAGATGACTTCAATCTTGCCGATGCGCCGGGGATTGGCGGTCATGGTTTTTATGACATCTATTTTGGTGCCAACCACATCCACATTGTGGTTTTTACCGTAAATCCCGATGATGGTCATGGCGCAAGCTGCCAGCGCACTGACACAAAGATCGGTCGGGGAAAAGGCTTCACCCTTGCCGTTGTTGTCCACAGGAGCGTCGCTGATGAGCGTGGTGCCGCTAGCGACATGGGTACACTCTACTCGCAGATCGCCGAGATAGGTTGCTTGAACAGTAGGCATAACAGAGTCCTTTTGTAGGGAGATTTTTGAAGGCCTTTTGTAACCGCGCCAAGCGTAATCTGAGTCGCGGTGCGCGGTCAACAGGGCAGGGCGGTGTTTTCCTTGACATCGCCGCTGTGAGCATGAGACAGAAGATGGTTACAACATCGTTTCTTCCAAAAAGAATCACCGCGTGCCTGTGTCGATCGTTTGACGGACTGCGCACCCAAGAAGCTCCGGGACTGTGTATGCCATGTGTTTGTTGTAGAAAGTGGGTTTGGATTGCGGTTGCGTTTGTTCTTTTTGGGAGCAGCGTTTCCCCTGCATGGGCGGCGTATTCAGGGCCACGGCTCAAGTTTCGTCTGGCGCACCCTTGCCCGCCCGGACACCACACCACACAGGCCTTTGAGAAATTCAGAGATCTGGTGGCGGAAAAGTCCGGGGGCGCGATTCGGGTACAGCTCTTCCCCAACGCCATTTTGGGCAGTGACCGCGTGATGCTTGAGAGTGCGCAACATGGACAACTGGAAATGGCGGTCTGTTCTTCGCCAAACATGACGCATTTTTCGCCACAGTATATGGTTTTTGATCTGCCCTACATCACGCGCCCCGACAGGCAGACACAGCTCTACGCCGCGATTGAGCGGGGTGAACTGGGGCGTTTCTTCAAGCAGGTCGCCAACGAAATCGGGCTTGAGCCGATCATGTACGCCGAGTACGGGTATCGCCATTTTGTGACGGTGAAGACGCCAGTACACGCGGCAGGCGACCTTGCCGGGTTGAAGGTGCGCACTACCGATTCCCCGGTAGAGGCGGAAGTGGCGCGTGCGCTTGGGATGCAGCCTGTTCCTGTTGTCTGGGGCGAGACCTACACCGCACTGGAGCAGGGCACAGTGGATGCGGAAGGCAACACCTTTTCTTTTTTGGTCGATGCCCAGCATTACAATGTTGTGAAGTACGCTGTGCTGTCTGAGCACAACTTTTGTATGCAGATCCTAAGCGCCAACAAAGAATGGTGGGATGCGCTTGATCCGCAAGTGCGGCAGGTGGTCACTGAAGCTGCCGCAGAGGCACTCCAGTATCAGCGTAAAGTGCTGGCACCTGTTGCCGAGGAAAAGGCTCGGCGGGAGTTTGAGGCCGCCGGGGTGGTGGTGCAGGATCTGTCCCCTGCGTCTCTAGAAGACTTTCGACGCCTGACACGCCCGGTCTGGGACATGTTTTCTGACAGGTTATCGAAAGAACTTGTACATCTTATCACCTCGACACAACAGGATTAGCGTGTTTTCAGCGTGAAAATGCCCATGGCAGAGAAATGTTTGCAAAAGAGCCTCCAGACTTTTGAAGAGAGTGCGTAGTGGAGTTTTTCGTGAATAAAATAGGTTCTTGCCCGGTGGAGTCGGGTGCTCCTTGTGCTCCCCCACCGGAGTCTCGCCGTGTCTGGCAAGCGCACGTTGGCACTGTTTTGCTTGCGGTGTTGTTCTTCTCATGGTTGTGGCAGGCGTTTCGGCTGTATAGCTATCCGGGAACCTTGCTCTATTATGACGAACCCGGAACGCTGTTCAATCTCCCTCTTTTTCTCGCGCTGACACTTCTTGCGCTCGGTGTAGCGTCTGGACGCTGCAATGGCTGGCTGGCCTGTCTTGACTCTGGCAACTCTGATTCCTCTCGCAGCGCTGGC
>JAVVPW010000166.1:0-3885 GCA_036655575.1 Bilophila sp. | reverse complement strand
TGAAGTGGCCTGTGCAAGGCTCTCGTCTAGAGCCTTTTCACGTTGAAAATGCTCTAATTGATGTATGCGGGGGAGTAGCGCGGCTCCTTGTTCCTTGCCTTGGTAGAGGGCAAGCGCAATGGCAAGCGCCAGAAGTGTGACGGCAACTCGGCGGGCGGTGCGTATCTGCCTGCGCCGCCCAACGAGCGGAAAGGAACGCTGTGCGCAGGAAGCGGGGAGCGTTTCGAGAAACAGATCCCGCACGAACAGCGGTGTCCCGACACCCCCTGCTGGAGGATGAGGATGTACAGCCGGGAGTGCTTCCCAGAACACACCGTTAAAACGAATCTCTGTCGCAAGTGCAGCCAGCGGCATGGTCAAGGGCTGTAAGGCGTTCTCAAAAAGAAAGGCTGATCCGCCAGGAGCCGGGGTTCCGGCATCGGAACAGCGGACAAGGGCATCCAGAGAGCGCAGGAGGAGGTTCATGCCTTCGCGTACCCCCGCAAGCGCCCACCGGGAAACAGGTGTCCACGGTTTACGGTCAAGCATGATCCAGCCGAGCGGAGCGTGCAGGGAATGGGTATCGAGAAGCGGTGCAGCAGCAAGGAATTGCACTAAACCCAGCAGACCGGGAGCGCGTTCAAGGCCGGTTACCAGCAGATAGACGGGCGCATTGCCAAGTCGCCCCCGTAGGGCGTTCACCCGTAGGGCATTCACCCGTTGCGACAGGTACGCAACGGCATCTTTACCGTCAGAAGCGGAAAGAAGCTCCATATCCAGACACAGAACGATCCCCGCAGGCGGGGACAGCCAGCGGCGCACGGTTTTGTCATTGAGGAGCTTGTCCCAGATTGAGGAGGGCTTTGCTGGCTTTGCGGTGTTGCTTGCCGGACTGTCTCTTTCAGGTCTGGCATTCGTTGCGGCAGACACGGCAATCCAGTGTGCCCCCTTTGTGCTCCACAGGCGAACGGAGTCTGGGGTTTCTTCTGGTTCGTCCATGAGAAGCGGGGAGCCGGTATGTTGAAACAGTTCCGGCAAATGGGGAAACAGGGCGTTGTTGTCAAGGAGCACCCAGCGGGGAAGACGATCCACCGGCAGATGTACTGACAGAGGTGCGGGAGCGCTCCGGCTCCTTCTGTATAGGGTAAGGGCAAGCCAGACCAGCAAGGTCAGCCCCGCAAGGCCTCCTGCCGCCACTCCGAGCGTCTTTCCAGAGGGCAGTGTCCAGCCGTAGAAGAGTACCAGCCCATACGCGACAGCCACAAGCAAAAGAGCGAACAAAGCCACAAGCAACCATCCGAGAACTTTCCAAGGGCTCATCGTGGCTCTCCTTGTGGGGGCTCATCCCACTGTAGGCGACCTCGCCATGCACCGTATCCATTCCCTGTAGTGGGAGTCCTCTGCTCCTCGGATACAGAAGGAGCGGAGAGCAAGCGGGGGGCGCTGTCGAAATGTTCTGCATACTTCGTACTCAAGGCCTGATTCCCTGTGATCCAGCCTGTCAGCAGCAAGGCGGCGAGTATTCCGGTGAGTAACGGCCCCATGTACCGGAGATGCGCGTTTCCCGACAGGGACAGTCTGGGCGGAAAATCGTGTGGCACCGCCGTATAGCCGAACAGTTTGGCAAGGCTGTGGTGTTCAAGACGCAGACGTTCTGGACTGGCATACAGGTTTCCCTGAAACCCGAATCCCAGACAGCGCAGGGCAACCCCGGCAAGGGCAACATCTTCGGCATTGCAAGGTACGAGTCGGCGCGTCGTTGCAAAAAACCAGTCTCCGCCGTGTCGTCCCTTTTGCCAGCGGCGTTGCAGAGGATCGCGTAACCACGCCATGCGACCTTCCCACGTCAGTTTGAGTGCGGTTTCGTCCATCCATGCTTCAACCAGACACCGTGCGATCTCCACGGTCGCAGGATCACAACGCCGCCGGGCAAGAGATGCAGCCGCTTCAAGCCGTTGAACCGCTTCTGTGCGCAGATCCGTTCTTTTAGTTGCTGAAACGTCTGGAAGACGGAGCATCAGCAGAAAACAGGGGGTGAAGCAGTCACGCAGCATGGTTCAGTCCCTCAGATACAACAGACGCAGGTGTTCGGGGTGTGCTGTTCCCCGGAGCGGAAAAAAAGCAACCCCAACAGAACCGGCGTTGACCACGGCCTGCCAGCGCTCTGAACGAACGTCGATTTCCAGATACCGCACCCCGTCCCGTGGGAGCAGACCCGGCGGCGTGGGGATTTCACACAGCGGAACGCCCGCCACAGCCTGCGTCAGCGTAAACGGCAAAGCGAGTGGCACATCGACCACCAGACGGCCTTCATCGAGCAACGCGGTTACGGATTCATCGGTTCGCAGCACGATCAGAGGCCGTGCGCGGCTCACACCGTCAGGCAGAGCAGCACACAGAAACTCGCCATCCACCCTGAAGGCAACCACAGCCGCTGTTTCTGGAAACAGATCGCGCAGGATGTTTTGCAACCATGTGTTGAGACTGCGAAAACTTTCTGCCGAGTCATCATGGTGGTAGCTCGGCAGACTTTGGGTCACCGCGATGCCGACACAGGCCGCCAGCGCCGCGAAACCGTGCCGGAACACTCCGAACAGGTGCCGGGGATGGGTTTCAGACCAGCTCAGTGCGTGGCGCACTTCGGACAGCGTGCGGGTCGCAACGACACGCAAGAGATCCTTTGGCGTCAGAGGGGCGTTGAGCGCAAGCCGCTGGGGCGGTTCAAGACGGCGAACAGTGGCGGCGAGCCGTGATTCAAGGTTCCGCACGAGATTGTTGAGGACAGGGCTAGACGCCACACGCAGGCAAGGTGGGGCATACTCAGGATCAGAACGCGGCCCAGAACCATCGTCTGTGAGCCGCAGTACGGGCAGAAACAACCAGTCTGGGTGGGAAGCAAGCTCACTTTCCCAGCACAGACGGGGATACAGATAGAGCGTGCGTACAGGCGCGTCCCCCAGACTTTCCGTAGACAGCGGCAGTGCGTAACGATCAGCGATGCCGTCGTCAGTATTCGGACAGAGATAGCGCCCTGACGCTTCGGGCAGGGTGTCCGCATCGCAGGCGATCAGTTTTCCGTTGTTCCGTTCGCAGACGGGGATGCCGGCGACATTGCCAGAGGGTTTGAGCGGTGGAAGTCCGACAAAAACCGTGAACGGCGCGTGTCTCTCTTTCCAATCGTCTCTGAAGTACCGGCTCGGCAGAAGCGCGTTGCCGTTCTCCAGAATGTCGGCGATCACGGCTTCGGTGCCGTCCTGAAAGCACAACGCGGCGGTACGGACAACAAGTTGTCCTTCGGCAAGCGCTGCTTCATCCACGTTCAGACGCCCGACCCCCCAGAAGCACGGCAGTACAGCCTCAAGCAGGGCGGCCTGTCCCGATGTGTGAAAGGCGTCCGTCTGCTGCAAGTGCTGCGGTTCGAGGAACTGCCCCGAATACCAGTAGACCGGGCGTTGAGGCTGCATGGCGGTCTTCCTCCTTTTGAGAGGAAATTCAGGGTGTAGCTCTTGACTCTTGTTTCACATTTATATTACGGCTTATAGAATATAACGAAGAGGCGATATATGTCCAGAACAAAATCCGAATCCGAACCGATTGACTGGGCTTCATGTCTGCGTCCCCTTGCTGGCGAACCTTGCGGTTCTGCATTGCAGTATGACCCTGTATACACAGCTATCCGTGAGGCACGACGGGAGGACGATCCCGATCTTCCTCAGGGCGTGTGGGAGCGCGAACGCAAAAGGGCAGACTGGGCTTTGGTGCTGTCACTGGCCTGCGGCGTCCTTCAGGAGCGCTCCAAGGACATGCAGGTTGCGGGATGGGCCTGCGAGGCAGCGCTCATGGTGCACGGCTTTTCGGCATTAGCTGGTGGTCTGCGGATGATTGCGGGGCTTCTTTCCACATTCG
>JAVVPW010000165.1:0-3922 GCA_036655575.1 Bilophila sp. | reverse complement strand
TTAATGTTTGAACGAACGCTGGGCGGTGAAGACCATGGCGACCTGCGGGACGGCTTCGTTGACAGCGGTGATGACGTCGTGATCCCGCATGGAGCCGCCGGGCTGGGCGATGGCGGTGATGCCTTCAGCCACGCACACATCCACGCCGTCGCGGAAGGGGAAAAAGCCGTCGGAAACAAGGACACTGCCGGACAGGCCACCCTTGGCACGCTTGGTATCCGCTTCAATGGCGGCAAGTTGCGTTGCGGCTTCCGGGTTGTGCAGCGCTTGTTGCTTGAGTTCGTACAGCGTCAGATTGTGTCTGGTAAAGGCCAGCGTATCCGCATACTTGGTGTATGCCTTGAAGATCGCAAGCTCCACGCACCCAACGCGATCCTGTTCTCCGGTGCCGATGCCAACCGTTGCGCCGTTGCGGGCAAAA
Organism: Bilophila sp.; assembly: GCA_036655575.1. Taxonomy (GTDB): domain Bacteria; phylum Desulfobacterota; class Desulfovibrionia; order Desulfovibrionales; family Desulfovibrionaceae; genus Bilophila. The sequence continues at coordinate 3,501 of JAVVPW010000165.1, read as the reverse complement.
ATCACTGAATTTGAGGTCACACCCGCTTCAACAGCCCATGCAAACACAAGATCGTCGGCTTCTTGCGGGGTCGGCTTGCGCGAGGTCACCGTAAGGCCGTCCTTGGTGGTGGCGGTTGCGGGCAGAAAATCTTCTGCCGAGCGGATGCGGTTGACAAAAGACTGTTGCAGCACAATCCCGCCGTCAGCAAGGCTTTTCACATCCAGAAACGGCACTCCCGCCAGTGCGCCGAGGTGAGACAGCGCGGGCAGTTGCAGGATGCGCAGGTTTTTCCGGGTGGCAAGGCGTTCCAGCACGCCGGGTTCAAAAGCAGGTGCCGCAACCACCTCAAAATAATTGGTAGCGATGAGTTCTGCCGCATCAAGATCAAGCGGACGGTTGACCACAACAGCTCCGCCAAACGCCGCGATCCGGTCGCACCAGAAGGCTTTGTGCAGGGCGTCGCCCACGTTTTTTTTCGACCACGCCGCACCGCACGGATTGTTGTGCTTGAGGATGACCGCTGCTGGACGTTCTGCAAGGTATTGCAGGATGTTGCAACCATTGTCCACGTCGGTGAGATTGGTCTTGCCGGGGTGTTTGCCCGCTTGCAGCATCTGCGCTTCGGAAAGCGCGGACACAATGCCCGCCGGGCCGCGCCATTCCACCCCGTTCACAGTCAGACGCCCTGATGTCAGTTCGTACAGCGCAGCGGGCTGATCTGGATTTTCGCCGTACCGCAAGCCTTTGACTTCACCGTCAAAATCCCATGTCCTCTTGGTGTAGGCGAGTACGGTCTCGCCAAGGGTAATGGTCATGGTATCGGGAAAAGCGTCTTTGACAACGGTCTTATACATATCTTTGAGATCGGACATGGAAAGCTCCTGTATAGCTTGATAGTGCGTGAGCTGGCAATGAGCCACGGCGCGAACCGTGTTTACCTACCACAACACATTCAAACGGGCAAATTCCATTTGAACCTCAGATCAGTTTGGCGTATTCTCTGAAAGGTTGCTGCTGCAACCTGTCCTAGAGCCTTTTGCTTTTAAAAATGCTTTCATTTATTTGTGGAGACTGCATATGGAACACCTTCTGCTTAAAATGGCTCGTCAGCTCGACTCGCTTGACGAGGCGTCGCTTTTGGCTTTGTGGGAAAAATACGCGATGCTTGTCAGCCGTTTTGAGCCAACAAAACGCTGGGAAGAAGCTGCGCTGGTCTTTTCGCTCATTCAGGCCAAGCACCTAAAAAATCAGCTTTTTAACCACAACTGGGCGGCTCAGGTACGGCCTTCTGGAGACGGGGACACAGCCATGCCTCCAGAATTTATGCGGGATTGGGCGTTTGACACAAACAATGAAAATCCAGATGACGCGCCACGAGCAAAAGTGATTCCTTTTCAACCACGTCCCACCCCGGTAGCGCAAACGCCCGCTGACGAGCCACCAAATGATCCGAAACCGGAAGTCTGAAGCGTTTGGGGTGTCACCGAGGCGGATACGCCGGGTACTCTTCCAAAACGAGCCGTGTAAATCCGTGATTCGGCGTTGACGAGTCCGCTGAACCTCTGTAGACTTCACGCTGGATCTTCACGGACTCTCGCGGATGCTTTCCGCTTTTGTTTCTATTTCAGTAAGGAGAAACCCATGTCCAATGTGGTTATCGTCGGCGCTCAATGGGGTGACGAGGGAAAGGGCAAGATTGTTGACCTTTTGAGCAGCGAAATCGATTATGTTGTACGCTTTCAGGGCGGCAACAATGCGGGGCATACGGTCATTGTTGATGGCAAGAAATCGGTTCTGCACCTCGTTCCGTCGGGGATTCTGCATGAGGGCAAAATCTGTCTTATCGGCAACGGGGTTGTGCTTGATCCTGTTGTGTTTGTTGAGGAGCTGGATGTTCTTGTCCGGCAGGGCGTGGATGTTTCGCCATCGCGCTTAAAGATCAGTGCCAAGACGCATCTGATCATGCCCTACCATAAGGTGCTCGACATGGCGCGGGAGAGCAATCCCGACTGCGTGAAGATAGGCACCACAGGACGCGGCATCGGCCCTTGTTACGAAGACAAAGTGTCTCGCGTGGGCGTTCGGGCTTCGGATCTGACCGACCCTGTCCTCTTGCGGGGAAAGATTGTCGCGGCACTCAAGGAAAAGAACGTCCTCTTGACCTCCCTGTACGGGCATAAAGCCCTTGAGGTGGACGCCGTTTTTGAGGAAGTCATGGCTGTGGCTTCTCGATTGACCCCCTATCTGACCGATGTGTCCGGTGAGCTGCAAAGAGCCTGGGCTGCGGGGAAGAGTGTCTTGTTTGAGGGTGCGCAGGGGATTCATCTGGATGTGGATCACGGCACCTATCCTTTTGTCACGTCATCAAACACGGTTGCGGGCAACGCTGCTGCTGGCAGCGGGATTGCCTCTACCCGGCTTGACCGGATTCTGGGCATTCTCAAGGCCTACACCACACGGGTGGGCGCTGGCCCCTTCCCGACCGAACTGCACGACGCTACAGGTGATTTTTTGCGTGAACGCGGCGGCGAGTTTGGCGCGACCACCGGACGTCCTCGGCGTTGCGGCTGGCAGGATCTCGTTGTGCTGCGCGAAAGCGTGCGTCTGAATGGCTTGACAGACATTGCGCTGACCAAGCTCGACGTCCTTTCCGGGTTTGAAACCATCAAGATCTGCGTTGCCTACGAGCACAAGGGGCAACGTCTGGACTATCCGCCACAAGAAGGTGGCGCGCTTGAAAAGGTGACCCCCATCTACGAATCCATGCCAGGATGGAAGGAATCTCTTGAAAGTTGCGCCACATGGGAAGAGCTTCCGGCTGCGGCACGAGCCTATGTCGAACGCCTCGAAACCCTCAGCGGCGTTCCCGTAAGCCTTGTCTCCGTAGGCCCTGATCGCAATCAGACGATTGCACGCTAGAGGAAAAGGGAAAGGTTTGGGGAGGGAAAAGGGAAGCCCTTCTACAGAGGGACTTCCCTTTTCAAGGAGATTGCATGATAGCTGTGGCGGTGAGTGGGGGAGCGGATAGCCTGTATGCTCTGGCTTCTTTGAAGCGGACAGGGGCAGAGGTGTTTGCGCTGCACGCTCGTTTCAAGAAGACGCCTGATGCTGTTGATCCGGTTCCTGAGCTTGAATCGCGGTGCCGGGAGCTGGGGCTTGTGTTGCGGGTGCGGGACATGCGGGAGCGGTTTGCAGAGCTGATCGTGCGCCCTTTTGCCGAGTCCTACGTCAAAGGTGAAACGCCAAACCCGTGTGTGCGCTGCAACGCGCTGATCAAATTCGGTCTGTTGCTGGAAGAGGCGCGTGCGCTTGGGGCGGATCGCCTTGCTACCGGGCATTATGTGGCACTTGTTGACCATCCGCGCTACGGTCTGGCGTTGCGCAGTGGCGCTGATCCTGCCAAAGATCAGAGCTATTTCCTTGCCCTGACGCCGCTCACGCGTCTGCAACAGGCGCTGTTCCCGCTGGGGGACATCACAAAAACGGAAGTGCGGCACTGTCTGGAAGAGTGGCATCTCC
>JAVVPW010000164.1:0-3938 GCA_036655575.1 Bilophila sp. | reverse complement strand
TGGAAGAATTTCTTTTGCAGATGGAAGACATCGCCGATGTGCAGGTGGTGGCGGTGCCAAGTCGGCGGTATGGTGAGGAAGTGGGGGCGTTCATCATTGCGCGTGAAGGTTCTGATGTCGCGCCTGAAGATGTACGGGATTTTTGCCGGGGGCAGATCGCATGGTACAAGATCCCCCGCTATGTGGCTGTTGTCACCGAATACCCCCTGACTGCCAGTGGTAAAATCCAAAAATACAAACTCCGCCAGATGGCTGCGGAGTTCTTCCCCGAAGCCATGCGCGAACGCGGAAAATAGCGAAGGTGGAGTTGTAATGTGTACACATGAAGCTACAGTGTCTGATGAGGCGTCCCTTGTTGCGCGCATTCTGCAAGGATTGGGAGACAAGTGCTGCATCACGATCATCGGTATGGCGGGTGCGGGGAAAAGCACGGTCGGGCGGAGCGTTGCCGAAGCCCTTGGCTGGGCGCATGTCGATTCAGATCATCTGATCGAAGCCACCTACGGAGTGCGGCTTCAGCGTGTGACCGATGCGTTGGACAAGGACGGATTTCTTGACGTAGAATCGCGTGTCATCAGTTCCATTCGGATGCAGCGAACCGTCCTTTCTACAGGCGGAAGTGTTGTCTACCGGACAGAGGCCATGCGCGCTCTGTCAAAACTTGGCCCCATCGTGCATCTTGATGTGCCGCTTGACATCATCCTTGAACGGATCGCCCGCAAGCCAGATCGCGGACTCGCCATCGCACCGGGGCAGACCGTGAAAGACCTCTTTCTGGAACGCGAACGCCTCTATCGCCGCTGGGCAACATGCAGTGTCCTTGTGGACGACCGCCCAGTGCAAGTCAGTGTGGGGGCTGTGCTCGACGCGCTTGCAACGCTTGCCGACAAGAAGGTTTTGCCTTCGTGACGTTTTTGGGGACACCTTTTTTTGCCGAGCGGCTTCATGACCTGAAACGCTTTGGCTGGTGGGGTCGCCCCGGTCGCTCCACAGGGTTTTGGGGTGGCGTTTTGCTGGTGCTCCTTGGGCTTGGCTGGCTGGTGTACCGACTTATGACAGGAGATTTTGCCTACAACTGGCAATGGTACCGAGTGTGGCGCTATCTGGGGGTGTGGAAGGAAGGGGGCTTTACCCAAGGCCCGCTGCTTGAGGGGCTGGTTGTGACAGGACGCATTGCGGCGGCGGGGCTTGTTTGTGCGGTCTTTGCGGGGGTGTCCGCCGCGCTGTTGCGACTCTCGCCGTGGCCTGTGGGCAGGGGTGTTGCGCACGTCTACATCGGCTGCATCAGAAACACCCCGCTGTTGCTGCAACTGTTTGTGGTCTATTTTTTGGTGTCGCCGGTGTTCGGACTGGGGCCGTTTGGGTCTGCGGTGCTGGCGCTCGGCGCGTTTGAAGGCGCGTACATGGCGGAGCTGTTTCGTGCGGGGCTGCTCTCGGTGCCCCGGTCGCAATGGGAGGCGGGCATCAGCCTTGGGCTTGGCATCCCCGCGACGTTGCGTCTGGTCATGCTCCCGCAAGCTGTACGCGCCATGCTCCCCCCGCTGACCAGTCAACTTGTTTCGCTGATTAAAGACACCTCGCTGGTCAGTGCCATTGCGGTGGGTGATCTCACCATGCGGGCGCAAGAAATCATCGCAGATTCTTTTCTCGCGTTCGAGGTCTGGCTGGTCGTTGCCGGGTTGTACTTGCTCTTGACCCTGTGTGTCGCCATCCCGGCTCGTTGGCTGGAACAGCGCTACAGGTGGTAACCCTTGCAACGTGAAAAGGTGCTGGCTGTGTAAACCTCTGGAGGTTGCGGATGAAACGGGTGTTCTCATGGCTTTTGTTGCTGGTGGCGTTGGCGATGGTGCCCTTGCAGGCGCAGGCGAAAGACGAACCGCTCATGGATGAAATACTCAAGCGCGGGGTGTTGCGGGTAGGGTTTTCCTCATTCGTCCCGTGGGCTATGCAAGACAAGAACGGCGAATTCATCGGGTTTGAAGTGGATGTTGCGCGGCGTCTGGCCAAAGATCTTGGTGTGGAGGTGCAGCTTGTGCCGACGCGCTGGGGCGGGATCATCCCGGCACTGCTGGCAGGCAAGTTTGATGTGATCATCGGCGGCATGAGCGTGACCCCGGAACGCAATCTGCGGGCGAATTTCTCCATTCCCTACGATTACGCCACCATCGAGGCTGTGGCGAACAAAGCCAAGACGCAAGGGATGCTCTTTCCTGCCGATTTCAACAAGCCTGAGGTTGTTGTTGCCGTGCGCACAGGCAGTACCGCGTTGCCACCTGCCAAAAAACTGTTGCCAAACGCGACGTTCCGGCTTTTTGACGATGAAGCTCCGGCGGTGCAGGATGTCCTTGCAGGGCGGGCGCATGTGCTGTTTTCGTCCGCACCGCTCCCGGCTTTTGAAGCCCTGCACAATCCAGACAAGCTGGTGCAACCGAGCAAGGACGCCTTTTCGCGCCAACCCGTGGGCTTTGTGGTGCGCAAGGGAGATGCTGACACCCTGAACGTGCTGGACAACTGGATTCGGATGGTCGAGTCTGAGGGGTGGCTTGCCCAGCGCAAGCAGTTCTGGTTCAACAGCACCGAATGGGAAGCGCAGGTACGATGACCTTGCAGCACGCGGAGTGGTCGCCTTACGCGGTCGAGCCGAGTGGCTCTCGGTTCCCTTGTCGCCTGCCGCACCTTGGCACGGGGGATGGCGTGATTCTGGCGCTGGTGCTGGCTGGCGTTGGCTGGTTTGTCTGGCGTGCGGGCGACGTTGCCGGGTACGAGTGGCAGTGGGGATTGGTGTTGGAGTTTTTGGTGCGCGCAACGCCTTCCGGCTGGGAACCGGGGCTTTTGGTACGCGGTTTTGGCGTGACGTTGCGCCTTGGGGTCTGGTCGATGTTGCTGGCGCTTGTTCTGGGGGGTCTGCTCGGCGTCTTGTCCGCGCACAAACGAGGCTGTGCGGCCTTGCCGGTGCAGTGTTACGTCAATCTCATCCGCAACACGCCGCCGCTGGTGCTGCTTTTTCTGATCTATTTCTTTGCCGGCAACCTGTTGCCGATCGTGGAACTCGAAGCGCTGATCCGCTCGTTGCCAGCGCCGGTGCAGGCGGCGTGTGCCACCTTGTTTGCGCCGGAAGGGCAACTTGACCGGATGCTGGCGGCTGTGCTGACGCTAGGGATCTACGAGGGTGCCTATGTTGCGGAGATCGTGCGGGGGGGCGTTGAAAGCGTACACCGCGCCCAGTGGGAAGCCTCGGCAGCGCTTGGGTTTTCGCGTTTCGAGCAGCTCTGGCTTGTGATTTTGCCTCAGGCGCGGCAAGCGGTGGTGCCGCCGCTGGCAGGGCAGACCATCTCAACGTTCAAGGATTCCGCACTCGCCTCGCTCATTTCCTTGCCGGAACTGACCTTTCAGAGCCTCGAAGTCATGGCGGTCAGCAGAATGACCTTTGAAGTCTGGATCAGCGCGGGCACGCTCTACCTTCTCCTTGGCAGTGCCTGCGCCCGCTACGCCCGCTGGCTGGAGCAAAGAAGCGTCGGTGGGGCGTGATACGCTTTCAAAAAGACGCAAGGAGAGCGTTTTTAAATACCGTGTAAAGACGGTACACTACGTTTTTTGAGCTGAAAAAAGAGTCTGAATGTTGAGAAAACGGTTGACAGCATCCAGCGGGAAGGGTATTCCCAACAGCGTGTCGGGATGTAGCGCAGTCTGGGAGCGCACTTGAATGGGGTTCAAGGGGTCGGAGGTTCAAATCCTCTCATCCCGACCAGAGTTTTAAGGGACTTACGGTGAAAGCCGTAAGTCCCTTTCTCGTTGTGTCCCCCAAAAATCCACGCAGCGTTGCGGCGGCTGCCGCGCTTGCGTCAGCAGAGTATTTTCAACGTGAAAACGTTCTAAGTAAGTAGCTACCCATAAGAGACCTGTGCCAACCAGCCAGCTTGACACGCCAGCCAAAGGCT
>JAVVPW010000163.1:0-3942 GCA_036655575.1 Bilophila sp. | reverse complement strand
AGTGTATTGCAATAAAATAGTACGATTCCGTTTACCTCTTCATTCCCTCCACCAATAACAAATTTGCGAAAGGCCGTCCGGTTCTGAAGAAGAATCGGACGGCCTTGTTTTTTGTAAAGGAATCAAAGGTGTTTAGAGATGTGGCGGGATTTATGCCGCTCTTCGGAGAACGCCTTTTCGGTCAAATTTCGGCCCCAAATTCTCCGTTTTGTCTCCTTTTCTCTGATACGTTCGGACGCGGTCCGTTTTTGTCACGCTTGTAATAGTCTGAAATAATGCAATAAATTTTTTGGACTCCAAAACCTTCCCGTCACCTCTTCATTCCCTACCCCCCTGACACCACTTTATTTTGCGAACTTTTTTGTAATCATGCGGCATGTATTGGGTAAAATTTGAAAACGGAGAATTCTAGAGGGATTGCAAAAAAAGTAGAAATGGTGTATGGCGAAAATTGTAATTCGAAAAAAGTTTGCAATACCATGTTTGGCAGAAAACCTCTCTCACCCCTCCACGGTTTTTGCTGTGGAGGGGCTTTTTAGTACAATCAGCACTCCAACAGCGGATACAGAAACTGTTTCGTATCAAACCCTTGTCTGAGCATTTTCCACGCGCAGCGCAGGGCTGTGTGCAGTTCCCGGTAGGCGGGCAAGTCTCTGATGTCGGATTTCTGTGCCTGATATTGGCTGAACAACCGCAACTCAAATTCGAGAGGCTCGTTGAGCCACGGTTCAATCTTTGCTATATCGCTTTGAAATTTCGCATCATTCGGCTCGGCGTACCTGTACAGCACCAGCATGGGGTAAAACAGGGTTTCCATGATGCACAAATCTCGTGAGCCGAAAAGTCGTCCCAGCGGTTTGTCCATAGACGCCGTGTCAAAGCCGGTGATGGGGCGCGTGCTGGACGACACCGGCCCCCAATACTGGATGCCGTTGAAGGTGGACGCATACAGTGCTTCGCTGTCTGCAATTCCCATCCATGCCGCAACCTTGGGCATGATGTCTCTGGGGCGGCGCTTCACGTCCTCTATGCGCACGGCAATGCCCCGGGTGCTGCTGGTACAGGCATCCTGCACGGAATGGATGCGCTGCGCCGCCTTTTGAGCCGCTTTTTGCCAGCTTGCCGTCAGGCAGTTGTCGAGGAGATTTCCCCCCGGAGGAAGTGCGTGCGGGTCTTCGAGCAATTTTTCATAGGCGTTCAAGTCCGAGCGCATCCACGACTCCAGCCCCTGTATGGGGTGCCGCACCAGTTTGAGCATGTTGGTCTGCGGATAGTGACGCAGAAAGGATTCAAGTTCCTTGCTGGACGGATTGTGGATATGATAAAACAGGTGCGGAGCGGGATTTTGTGCCCATTGCTGCTGACCGGCAGCCGCGCAATACGCTTTATGGATGAACTCGAAACACTGTGCGCATCCCACAGTTTCAAGCGGCTGCAACAGTTGGAGCATTTCGCGGACAAAGATGTCTTTGTCCACCTGAAACACTACATCACGGTTCGGCCCCATTGTTGTGAATCCGCTGTCTTTTGCCAGATACCCGGAATCGCCAAACGGTTTTCCCGGCGTATTTTTGGTGGATCGAGCGTCAAATTGGGGCTCGTAGGTGTCCAGAATCTTGCTCACCAGCTTTTCTCGCCAGTGGCTGTCTTGCGGATCAGGCGAAAAACGCTTGATGGAATCGTCCTCAAACCATCCGGCGAAATACATACCGGGCAAGGTGACCAGTTCCGGGTGACCGTCCAGCAAGGAATGAAAAAAATTCGATCCCGAACGCCCCATGTGGATGAGCGCGGTCATGGGGCACCGCCCCTGTTGCGCCGCTGGCAACGGCGCACACGCCGCTCTGGAGCACTCGTGTGTTGCCAGTAGCCTGTCCTTGTAACGGGCTACAGCTTGCGGCGTGTCTGCATAGTCATCCAGCTTCTCTCTGTCCTGCCTGAAAATTTCTCTCTGTTCAGCGTCAAGCTGGTGCATGAGTTCTGGAGTAGACTCTAGTTCGTCTGCGACTTCTTGAGCGCGCTGCATGGAGAATGCCCGCATCAGTGCCTGCAACAGGTGCAGACGCCACATGGCTGCATCCGGTTTTTCCGCTACAATGCGCTCAAAGATGGACACCGCGTCTTCCACATTGCCCTGTTCCAGCAAAACCGCACCCAGATTGTGCAGCACCTCTGTTTTTCCGGGTTCAAGCTCAAGGATTTTCTGATACAACTGCACAGCCTGTTGTATATGCGTCATGGAATGCAACAGCACCGCAAGATTGGTGAGGGCGTTGATGTTGTTGCCGTCGATGCTCAAGGCGCGCTCCAGAAGTGCTCTGGCCTGTTCATAGCGTACTTCCTGACGATACAGTTCAGCCAGCGAAATCAGCATGGTACAGTTTGACGGTCTGAGTGCAATGTAACGCTCATAGAGTGCTATGGCGTCTGGGCGCTTGTCCTGCTTCATAAAAACCGCACCCAACAGACGCAGGCTTTGCAGCATGTGCGGTCGCAGTTGCAGCGACCTGCTCAGGCTGTGCGCGGCCTCGTCAAGGCACTTCTCTCTGAACAGCATAAAGCCCTGCATACTCAAGGCTTCCGCGTAATTGGGTCTGCTGTCCAGCGTTTCGGTCAGAACCGTGCGCGCCTCGTCATTTCGTGAGCAGGCCAGCAGCGCAGAGGCGCGGACAAGTTGATTTTCCGGGTGTGCGGGTTCTAACTGACAGGCTTTTTCCGCCGCTTCCAGTGCCTGTTCCAATTGTTTGGATCTCAAACGAGCACGAGCCAGATTGCGAAGTACGGCGGGGGATTCCGGCTGCAACGCCTGTGCGCGCTCAAGGATTTGCCAGATGTTTTCCGGCACTGTTTGCGCGTTTTCGTCCATGAGCATGAGCTGTGTGCGGGCGAGTTCCGCCGTAGCCTCGGCATCGGCGGGATTCAGGGACAGATAGCGGGTGCTGATTTCCACGCATTTTGCGTATTCCCCGACTTCATAGAGCGCCTTTATGGCACTTTTCCAGAATTGCACCTGCTGCGGACGAGCATTGAGCGCCGTCTGCAACAGCGGCAACGCGGCCTGTATGTGATCGTGCTGCATAGCCAGCACCCCAAGATTGTGGGCGGCGTCGGCGTTGTCGGGTTCCTTTTCAAGAATAGCCCGATACAGTCGCTCGGCCTGTTGCACGTTGCCGTTGCGGTGTTCACGGATGGCAAGCTGAAGCGCGTCCTGAATGGTCATGGTCTGTGGTGCAGCATCGTGCATGTTTACGAATCCTTTGCAATGAAGTTCATGACGCGCACAGCGTTTTCTTCTATTGTGGCATCACATGGAAGAACAATATCTGGCATTGTAGGAAGTTCCGGCACGATGTCCTGTCCTACTACATCACTGTTCTGGTATACGCCTTTGCGGTCGCGTTGCTGTAAAATATCCAGCGGCACATCCAGAAAGACTTCTGTATAGTTTTGGATGTGCTCTCTGTTCCAGCGCCGCACGTTATCCACCATGACCACCACGGCACACAGCACCGTCTGTCCCTGTTCCGCAAGCATTTTTGCCAGCCGGGCGTAGGTGTGACCGATGCGTTGGCGGCTCTCGGCATCGTACCCGAAGTTGCCGTAGTGCAGCACCTCGCGCAGGACATCGCCGTCCAGCAGCGTGACAGAGCCAGAGAGGCGCCGTTGCAGTTCCAGCGCCAGAGACGTCTTTCCCGCGCCAGACAGGCCGGTGATCCAGATCACTTTGCCGTGCATTTTCACATCGTTCATGCCCACACCTTCCAGAGCAACACCACGCCGCACAGCACCATGAAGACGCTCAAGGCCACGGAAAACGTCGTGTGATTCACGGCAGAAAAAACGCGCCTGCCCACGAGCAGGTAGACCCCGCCCCCGATAGCGGCAAACATCGCCACAGACACCGCTGGAGCCGAGGTACCGGTGGCGCTCAGGGTGACAAGC
>JAVVPW010000162.1:0-3952 GCA_036655575.1 Bilophila sp. | reverse complement strand
AATCCAGCACGAGGCGTTGCCGTCCTTGCGGGCGCTCACGTCAAAAGGAAACAGCACCTTGTAGCGTCCGTGTTCGTCCAGTTCTGGACGCGCTCCAGAACCCGCACCGTCGATAAAGGCGTGGATCACGCCGTTGATGGACGCACGTCTGGTCAGTCGCGCCGGGCGGAAAGGTTTTTGTGCTTCTATGCAACTGAAGGTATTGTGGTAGAAATAGTGGTCTTTCACGTTGTGCATGGGCAGACCAAGCCCTAGTGTCAGAAAGGCTTCCTGACTGCCCTCGTGGGTGACGGCAGTGAGAAAATAGTCCTGATTGAACGCAGGATTGTAGTGGTTTGTCAGTGTGAAAACAAATCCGGGGCGCAACGTGGGTACGGCACTGGTGCCGCTGAAGACGCGACTGCGGCACAGTAGCTCTTCCGCACGGATCTGCGCAAGCCGATTGGCCTCGGCGTCTGACGTCACGTTTTCGTGCGTCAGGTACACATCTCCCAGTCCGTCTGCGGCAACAGGTGCCTTGCCCACAATGGGCTTGTTGGGATTGTGCCAGTTGTAGGTGCGGATAACGACTTGTTGCGGTAGCTGGGTGCAAGACAGGTTGAAGGCGGTGACCACCTCCTCCACATGCGCCCCTTGCATCCCGGAAGGCGGGGAGTAGCGCAGGGACGGCGTTGCAAGTCTGGTGTGTGCGTCCGGGGTGTCGGTGAACACCAGCTTGTCCACAAGATCTTGTTGCTCAAAAAAGTACGAGATGCCCTGATCTTCCAGTCGCCAGCACAGATACTCGTACACGGTTTCGTCATGCTGCATGGCAAAATCCGGGGTGGGGTAGTCTGTGCGCAACAAACGAAATTCGTGAGGGAAGGCAAAGTAGGGTTGCGCGGTGAGGAGTTCTGTCGCTGTGCTTTGTACGTCTTGCCCCAGAAAGAGGTGACTCTGCACGATTTGCGTCAGCTTCCAGAAGGTCGGACGCAAGGTCACGCTGTAGTAGGTATACCCATTGAAATGCCCGGATTGCGTCATTTCCGAGGGGTAGCCTGTGAACGTGGCGGGTGTGCCGTCCAGGCGTTCTACGGTCAGTTTCGCACGGCTGTGCAACACCGCCATGCTGTCCACAGCCACATTGGCACTCACAAGCTCTATCTTGAAAGAAAAAAGGGTGTTGAGTCCTTCAGTGCCGGAAAAACGGATCACATGAAAGGTGTCTTCCGGCAAACCCAAGGAAGTAAAGCGAAATCGTTCAGTGTACTGATTGGACATACGAACGCTCACAAAGTGAAGAATGATATATTGTTACAGAATCACACGGTACAGCGTCCTTTGCGAGCAGAAAGCGCCCCATGCGGGCGTCTTCACCGAGTCGAGGAGCGCGCACGGGTTTGGCTGCTGGATGCAAGACAACATCAAATTCCAGTGGCACGTCCAGAAAACGGCTGACATGGGTGCGCAGAGCTGCGTATTCTGCACTGTCTGGCAAGAAGCGCACCATGTCCTGTTCGTCAAGATTGTAAAAATGGATGCGAAATTTGCCGGTTCGATCGGCAATATGACTGCCAAGCACACTGTCGTGACCGAGCGTTGTGTTGTTTGTTCCGAGCTGGCAGCGCTGGTCTTCAGGAATGCTTGCCATTCGGGGGACACATTGTTCGACCCAGACAGGAGCAAGCTGCAAGAGGCGCGCCAGATAGATTTCAAGCCCCATTGCGGAACGGGTGTGACGCAGCAAGAGTTGCAACAGCGCCACTTGTGGAGAGCCTTTGGGACGCAGAGCCGGGTAGGCTTGTCCCATGAGGCAATACAGCACATGGTTGGTTTGTGGATTTTGCAATTCCACAGCCTGTCGTACCGGCTTGCTGTGCAATTGTGCGAGGAAAAGACATTGCTGTAGATGATTGTTGATGATGTCCAGAAAATCGCGGGACACGCTTTCATCCCGCCGCGCCTCTTCCATCAGCTCTTCAGTGTAGAACGTCGGGAGCGGGCCTAGCGTGCTGTACAGTCCAAAAGCGGTGTCTGTGAGCTGATAGGTGGGGGGAGCGTCTTCAGAATCATACGTCACTGTACACGCGGTCAGTTCCGTAGCGGGAAACGCGAGGGAGAGCCACGGGCGCACGCGGACATGCTTATGCAAAAAGCGTAGCCATGCTGCATAGTCCTTGGTGTGGGACATGCCAAGCAGGCGCACCGCTTGCCCTAGTGTGAAGTCAGCCGGGCTGCGTTCCAGTCTGCGGATTACAGGAGCTGTTTCTCGCCCAGTCTGGGAGTCCATTGGTAGGTTTCTCCTGTTCCGGTCACTTTGAGCGCAAGCCGGAAATAGCTGTTGATGGTTGCGTAACCAGCCAGAAAACGGTCGATCATACCAGCGAACAAAAACATATCCCCCCGCGAGGAAAAACTGACCGGATTGAGCGTCAGGTGCAGGCACTGCCCCCGCAAGAGACTCCCTCTGAAGAGCCGATCTTCTGTCACGCTTGTAAAAGAGACAATCCCAGCGCACCGCTGCTTGTTCGCTGCCGCCAGTTCGGGTGCCAGACTGCTCTTTGGGACGTACAGTTCCAGCATGGCGCGCAGAGCCTCTGCGGAGTTTGATGACAGCAAGTTGGTGTTGATATGGGACAAAAAGTTCCACAGAATCCCTTCATCCAGCACTCGTGGCAAGGTGGGGGTGGGTGCCACGATGTTGGTGAAGGTGGTTTGCGCGGGCGAGGAATCCGTGGCGCGGTTGATGTCGCCCCGGCGCAGACGGCTGGGCAAAGCGAGGTTGCAACAGCGCAACGCAATCGACAGCGTTTGTTTGACCAGCGAGTCGGGGGTTTCTCCGGGGCGGTGGAGCAGGGTGAGCAGGTGGTCGGTCTTGCCGTCTAAGCCTGCCGGATGACAGCACAGAGAATACAACCGCGCAGAGTCGTCGGAGGTCAGCATTTCGTAAGGCGCGCACGTCTCCATACGACCACCGGGCAGGAGGGCGGTCACCTTTTCTATACTGAGGATTTCGATGTGGCGGTTATGCGCGTCGTGGGGGCGGATCAGGTATTCTTCTTGCGTATGATCGACCGTAAGCGGTTCCGCAGACAGGCTGAACACATTGTCAGCGGGAATCACGTTGAGCATGGCCCAGTCGTCGGTAAACGAGGGCAGGTTTTCAAAAGGCTTTTTCAGGCAAAAGCGCACTTCCATGCTTGTCGTTGTTTCCGGGCAGGGCAGACGCTCCACCCCGTCTAGCTGAATGAAGAGCAGTTGTTGCGGCAAGGAAAAATAGCGGATAGCCTCCATATAGGAATGGTTGCGCCGGGACAGCGCGGGGAGGCGTGCGTCTTCAAGCGGCAACGGGGCATGGCGGACACAAGAGGCAGGCAGACGGCATTGGGTGTTGTCAAAGCGCACTTCTACATGGTCAAGTTGCGTCAACAGAGCGTAAAAGCGCTGTACAGCCGGATCATAAGAGCCAGAAAGATGCAGACGCAACCCGTATCGCAGACTGTCTTTAAGAGGCACAGAGCTTGTGAGACGCACCCCCACGCGGCGGAATGTATCTGTTTGCTCTTCCAGACTGGTCAGATGCAGAGGCAACACGGTGAGCTGTGCTGTGGTGCTGTAGGTGCAGGACACGCCGTCCACGGGGGTGGAGGCGATAGCGGTGCCGGGCACAACAGAGAGCGGCTCCACAAAGCCTTGTTGTAACTGAAAATGAATGAGTGTGGAGGATGTCACAGGCAACAAGGCCTGCGGGAAAAGCAACCGCATGAGCGCCTGAATAAGCTCCGGCGAGCCTTGATCCAGCCGTTCCTGAATTTTACCGCACAGATAGGCCGTGCCTTCCAGAATGCGCTCGACATCAAAACCGGCGGTTTCGCGGATGGTCTGCATCGAGGCCGCGTCAATGACGCCCAGTCGATGCCACGCTTCGCACACAGCCAGCTCCACACGCAACCACGCCTGATAGCGGTTTTCG
>JAVVPW010000161.1:0-3997 GCA_036655575.1 Bilophila sp. | reverse complement strand
CGACAACAGACAACTCAGCACAATTTTACTGCATTTGTTCATGATTCCCATCCTTATCGCTTGAAGGTGAAAAAAAAGAGCCACTCACATGCCACGTTTGTCGCTGCGTCTGGTGGCCCAATTGCCAGCACTCTGGAAAACCTGCACAATCACAATCAGCAAGACCACAGTGACAAACATGATGTCCGTCTGATAGCGGTTGTACCCGTACATGATGGCGAGCTTGCCAAGTCCGCCGCCGCCCACAGCCCCGGACATGGCGGAATACCCCAGAATGGTGGTCGCGGCAATGGCACTGCCGTTGAGCAAGGAGGGGGTAGCCTCCGGCAACAGCACCTTGCAGATGATCTGCATGGTGGACGCTCCCATAGACTGCGCCGCCTCAACCACCCCCGCATCCACTTCGAGCAGGGACGACTCCACCAGACGCGCCACAAACGGCGCCGCCGCAATGACCAGCGGGACAACCGTAGCGTTGTTGCCAAGGGTCGTGCCCACCAGAAAGCGGGTTATCGGGATCACCGCGATCATGAGAATCAAAAACGGAAAGGAGCGGGTGAGGTTGACCACCACATCGAGCACAGCGTAGGTCACAGGCCGGGGTCTGATGCCATCCGCCCGGCAGATGACCAGCACTGTCCCCATAATCATTCCGAATACATAGGAAAAAAAGGTCGCCGCCAGTGTCATGTAGAGCGTGTCCCACACGCCTTCCAGCAACATTTCCAGCGTGGCTTGATCAAACATCGCGCATCTCCTCAAACAGCAGCTTCCGATCTTTGGCAAAGGCCAGCACTTTGGCCTTGACCGCTTCGTCATCGGGGAGTTGTAACACCATCTGCCCGAAGGCCGTACCGCCGATGTCGCGGGTTGCCGCGTACATGATGTTCACCGGACACCCGCATTCCAGCACCATATTGGCGATGATCGGCTCAAACGACGAGCGCCCGTTGAAGATAAGTCGATACAAGCGCTCATGGGGCAGACGTTGCAGCGCTTCAGGCAACACAAGCTGTCTGGCTTCGGGGGTACGGGGGTGAAAGAACACGTCTTCCACAGCGCCGGTTTCCGCAATGCGCCCCCCACTGATGATCGCCACATGGCTGCAAATCTTTTCGATCACGCTCATTTCATGGGTGATGACCACCGCCGTGATGTCCATTTGCCGATTGATATCCTTGATGAGCGCAAGAATAGAGTCGGTGGTGGCAGGATCAAGCGCTGAGGTCGCTTCATCGCACAACAGCACGCGGGGTTTTGAGGCCAGCGCCCGCGCTATAGCCACACGCTGCTTCTGCCCGCCGGAAAGCTGAGACGGATAGGCGCGGTTCCGATCGGCAAGCCCCACCATGTCCAGCAACTCACGGGCGCGCTTTTTAGCCGTGCTTTTGTCCGTACCACACAGTTCCAGCGGAAAACAGATGTTTTCTTCGGCTGTACGCTGCATGAGCAGGTTGAATTGCTGAAAAATCATGCCCATCGAACGTCGCGCTTCACGCAAGGCACGATTGTTCAGCTTGCAGATGTCCTTGCCGTCAAACAAGACACTCCCGGCTGTAGGGCGCTCCAGCATGTTGATACAACGCACCAGCGTGCTTTTACCCGCGCCGCTCTTGCCGATGATGCCAAAAATATCACCTTTGTGGATATTCAGATTGATGCCCTGCAAAGCAAAGATCTCTCCATTCTTGCTCTGAAATTTCTTTTCCAGATCACGAATGCAAAGAATCGGTTCCTCGCGGCACATGGGTTCCTCCATCAATTCCTCCCTCTTCTGGCACATAATAGGTATGGCAAGAGCCATTTCATGCTGAACGTGCTCTACGATGTTTGCCGTCTGCCGTCAAATACCGCCACAAAAACTACGCCTTGTGGTCTCGCTCCTGTACAAAAGAAGCCACCACATCCAGAATAGCTGTTGTTTCGTGCGGCGCGAACCAGAGAATCCGCTTGTCCGCATTGAACCATGTCAGTTGTCGTTTGGCGTAAGCGCGGGTGTTTTTTATCCAGAGCGCACAGGCATCGGACAAGGACAGCGTGCCCGCAAGGTACTGGTGCAACTCGCTACACCCGATTCCAGACCAGCCCGGCGCACGCGCATCCGTATTCATGGCGTAGGCTGCTTTCGCCTCTTCCAGCGCACCGCACGCAAGCATCTTGTCAATGCGTTGTGCCAGTAACGGCGCTAGTGTATCGAGCGGTAACCGCAAGCCGATGCGCAACACCTCAAGAGCCGGCGGTGGCGGTGTCTGACTGTGCCACCATGAAAAGCGCTTCCCGGTAGCCTCAAACACCCCCAGCGCTCGAAGAATCCGCTGTCTGTCGTTTGGATGAATCCGTGCGGCGTAGTCAGGGTCAAGGGTGGTCAAACGCTCGTGCAAGCGCTCTGAGCCGTCTTCTGCGCATTCTGCAACCAGGCGCGTTGCAATGGCGTCAGGAATGGCAGGGATAGCCACCATGCCGTCAAAAAGTGCCCGCAGGTACAGGCCTGTGCCACCCACGAGCAACGGCACACCCCCTTGCTCGGTACAGGCGTTGCTTGTTGCCAGTGCCTGCTCTGCCCATGTGCCCGCTGAAATCCTCGCCTCAGTGTCCAGAAAACCATACAGATGATGCGGACACACCCGCTGCTCTTCTACAGTAGGTTGTGCCGTGATGATCGGAAAAGCTCGAAAAACCTGTCGAGAATCGGCATTGATGACGCTCCCCCGAAAGGTCTGGGCAAGCGTCAGCGCAACAGCGGATTTCCCGGTTCCAGTAGGCCCGACAACACAGACAAGTCGATTCATCGTACCACAGGGCATTCGGGGTCAACCGCGTCACAGGCGTTGTTCTCCTCCGGGGTGCCCAGACCGGGAAGTGGTGGCAGATACACCGGATCAATCCGCCCGTGTGGCATTCCGAACCGACTGCGCAGGCAATGCAGGACATGATCCGGGACAAGTCCCTTCACATCGCCCCCCAGACTGGAAACCGTTTTGACAATGGTTGAACTGATGTACAGCCAGCGATAATCGGAAACCAGAAACAGGGTTTCAATATCCGGGCGCAACTTGCGGTTGGTGAGCGAGATCTGAAATTCGTATTCAAAATCAGAAACAGCTCGCAAGCCCCGCAGGATGGTTCGGACATTCCTTCGAGCCACATATTCCACCAGCAGACCGCAAAACGGCTCCACCGCGATGTCTGGCTCTTTGGCAAAGACTGTTTCCGCCATAGCTACGCGCTCCTCCAGTGTAAACAGTGGAGATTTCGACGTATCCGCAGCAACAGCGACAATAACCCGGTCAAACATGTGCAGCCCGCGCCGGATGATGTTTGCGTGTCCGTTGGTCAACGGATCAAAGGTACCGGGATAGATCACTACACGTTTTGAGGGTTGTGCCATACGAGTATCCGGGTTTGACCGTAATTTCTGTCAGTTTCGAGTTGCAGGCCTTCATGCGCCTTTTCAGAATCAAAGCGCAACGTGGCTTCTATTTCTGCCACCAGATACCCTCCAGCCGCCAGCCAGCCGCCGCGCATGATCGCCTTCAGCGTTGGCATAAGGCGATTTTCGCCATAAGGAGGGTCTACAAAGATGAGATCATAGGGTTGATAGGCCTTGCCCCGCGTAAACCGGGACACATCCATTTCTACAACCTGACAGTGATCAGACAAGCCGAGCTTCTCCACATTGTCCGTCAGGCAGTTGATGACCTTCGGTTCCTTGTCCACAAGGCAGGCCATGACCGCGCCACGACTGAGAGCCTCAAAGCTAAGGCTCCCGCTCCCGGCAAAAAGATCAAGCACCCGCACAGCACTCCAGACCACCCCCCGCGAGGCAAGCATAGAGAAGATCGCTTCCCGAACTTTGGCTGTAGCCGGACGGTAACCGGGGCCATCAACCGTTTTGAGACTCCGGCCCCCAAGGGCACCGGCAATGATTCGCATGAACGCTCCACGATAGGTAAAAGAGGTAAAAAATGCCTCCGGCAGCCAGTGCCTCCGGCGGGGC
>JAVVPW010000160.1:0-4052 GCA_036655575.1 Bilophila sp. | reverse complement strand
ACCTGAAGCACAGAGCGCACCGAGCAGCACATTGTTGCCGCTTTGCGCGGTGCCGAGTTCAATACCGAGCTTGCGGCACGGGAAAAACCACGCTTCAGACGCACTTTTACGCACGATGTTCTGGACAGCTTCGAGTGTGGGAAGGGTTTCACGTCCGGCAGAGACACCGGGGGTGGGAATGGCGTCGGTGCTCGAAAACACCTTGCCGCCAGATTTGAGATAGGACAGACCCCGCAGTGTTTCAATATCCGCTTCTCCCGCACCGAGCTTGGGACTTTTCCAGCCGCCAAGCAGCACTGTGGATTCCACGACTCCGCCGCGTTGTGCCATGCCGTGGATTTCTCCAGCGACAACCTCAACGCCCTGCGCCACAGCGACCCGCGCCAGCAACGTTGTGGCGGTGAGGGTTCCCTGACCGCCTACGCCTGTCATATAGATACGAATACGTTGATTCATTTTTCACTCCGCTTGCGAGCCCGGATGGAGGGCGTTGTCTGGAGGCATACCATGCAGCCGGAACATTGGGTTGCATCAATGCTGATTTCTGGAGATGCGGCATCGCCGCCGCGTCGAAACGCCGGACAGGCAAGCTCTGTCAGACACGCCAAGACATCCGCCCCCTGCTGTACCACCTCTGCAACCTGCGGACGTTCTTGCTTCAACGTGCGGCGCGCAAACAGCATACAGGGTTCTTCTGCAATGATAACGCGCACGCCGTGCCGCGACTTCATGTCCTCAAGTGTCTTCAAGGTGGCGCGGAGATTGAACGGTTTGACCTTTGCCACATCCGTGACACCAATACCGCGCACAATGCTTTCGATGTCCAGATGTTCGCACCCTTCACCAAGCACAGCGGACGCAACACCCGGATTGGGCTGGTGTCCTGTCATGGCGGTGGTGCCGTTGTCAAGAATCACCAGCAACAGGTCGTGCTTGTTGAAGACGGCGTTGGCAAGGCCTGTCATGCCGGAATGGAAGAACGTTGAGTCGCCGATGAAGCCCACCACGGGGCGATCGGAAATCATGGCAAAACCACTGCCAGCGGAAACAGACGAACCCATGCAGAACAAGAAATCCGCAGCCCGCAACGGTGGAACCATGCCCAGCGTGTAGCAGCCAATGTCGCTGGAATAGATGGCCTCGTCGCCAAAAACCTTGCGCACGGCGTAGTAGACAGCGCGGTGTGAACAGCCAGCACACAGATTCGGAGGACGACCGGACAGGGTAGCGGGGTCGATGGTGCTTGCGCACCCGCACGAGGGGAGCGTTTCGCCAAGCAAGGAGGCCACAGCCTTGGCTACGATTCCGGTGGAATATTCACCGAATACGGTCAGCACATCACTCTTTCCCGCAATGGAAACCGCGATGTTGCGTTCTTGTGCCAGCGCACGCAAGTCGTGTTCGAGCAGGGGTTCCAGCTCTTCCAGCACCAGCACGCTGTCGCACCCGGCAAGGAACGTGGCAAGAAATTCATTCGGCAAAGGCCAGCTAAAGCCCAGTTCGAGCACCTTGACGCGCTTTTCCCAGCCGTTTTCAGCCAGCGCATCGGCAAGATAGGCACGACTGATGCCGCTTGCGACCACACCGATGCGGCCTTCACCTGTGACGCGGTTCCACGAGGAGGCTTCCACTTTCTCACGAGCCTGCTCCATGTGCTTGACAAGCTCATGGTGGCGGTTGCGCGCTACAGCGGGGACTGGCACAAACCGCGAGGGATTGCGTTCAAAAGGCACAAGGGGGGCGTTTGTTTCGCCGAGCGCGTCAAACGTAACCGGGCCACGCAGGTGGTTGACGCGGGTGGTTGTGCGCAACATGACGGGTTGCTGCAACTCCCGCGCCAGCAGGAGGGCTTCACGGGTCATGTCCTTGGCTTCTTGCGCCGTAGCGGGTTCAAAGCAGGGCATTCCCATAAACCGCGCATAGATGCGGTTGTCCTGTTCGTCCTGACTGGAGTGGCACAGAGGATCGTCTGCGGAAAGCAGGACAAAGCCGCCCGGAAGTCCGACATAGGCGGAGGTGAAGAGCGGGTCTGCGGCAACGTTGACGCCAACGTGTTTCATGGTGGTCAGGCACATGGCACCAGCCAGGGACGCCCCTGCGGCGACTTCCACGGCGACTTTTTCGTTGACGGCGTACTCGATACGAAAACGCCCCGAAGGTGCGAGTTCATGAAAGGTGTCAGGTACTTCGGATGAGGGTGTGCCGGGGTAGCAGGTGACGACATTGACCCCTGCTTCTAGCGCACCACGAACAATGGCCTCGTTGCCGAGAAGCAGGTGGCGTCCACCAGCTTCAGCGGTCAGCAATGGATGACTCATGAACACGTTTCCTCATGGGAGAGCCTCCGGTGGGTCGGGGCGCATCCCGACATCCCGCAAGGGGATAGCTTGCCAGTGCGGCGCATCCTCCTTGATCCGGCGGGTTTTGGGTTGATTCGGTACGGTCGTTGTCGTTTAAGGCTCGTTGCAAGCGCAGGGAGTGTGTTTCGTTTTCAAACAGGAACGCGCACGCCCTTACGGAGGCAACTTATTTTTCTCCGTCGGTATGTGGCTTTACAGCGAGGCGGGCTTTGAGTTCAGCGATTTTGGCCTTGTAGTAGCCCATTTGGTCGCCTCCGGGGCTGCTCACGATAGCTTCGTATCCAGCAAGCGCACGGACGAAATCCCCAGACTGTTCGGCGCAGGCGGCCTGGGCTTCATGTACCGACGGGCGGAGGTTTTCGGGGACTGTTTTTTCAAGGGCATCCAGAACAGTGAGCGCTTCCTGCGGTTTTTTTGCGCGCAGGAGGATATCCGCCTGATTGATCGCAGCCATGAGTCCGAGGGCACCCTTGGGGTCTTCGGCATGGATGTTTCCGTAGGCAGCAGCGGCTTTATCAAGAGCGTTTACAGACAAGGATGTGACCGCTATTTCAAGCTGCACGCCGAGACGAATCGCCCCCGGAGCGCTTGGGAGAAATTTTTCCAGAGCGGCGATGCGAGGCTCACCTTCAGCGCCGATCAGAATGTGCCCAAGCTCAATCTGGGCCTCTCGTTCTACCCGTGCCGTGTACCAGTGCCACGCGCCAAACGCGACGATGAACGCGACCAGAGCGACGATACAAGAAACGATGATACGGCTGTTTTGAAGCACAAAACGCAACAGTGGGGTGGCCTCAAGAGCCACTTCAGACTGGATTTCTCCGAGCAGGCCGGGTTGCTGCGCAAACTGCGGAGAGGAAGGATGGAAAGGATCTGCCATGATGTGGAGCGCTCCTTGAAGTAGTGAACTGTGAACTGTACGCGGAACTGTCCGCTTGACGATCATGAATCCCGAACACAGAGGTGAAAGACAGTAAAACATAGGTTGGATTTCCCCTGATGTCAAAAGAAATGTCCCTGATCGGGGTTGCGGGACTCGCTCTGGCAACGTATATTCAGAGCCGCTCTGCGGCGGCTACCGCGCTTGCGTCAGCTATCGCGCTTGTGTCAGCAGAGCCTTTTTATCCTGAAAACGCTCTAGAACGCACTCTATAAGGAATAAGCCATGTCTTCCAGAGATGTTCCCACAGCCTCCTCGTCTTCCGTACCCGCCCAGACGGCGCTGGCACAAACGATTGAAGACATGGGGCGGCGTGCAAAAAAAGCCGCTCGACTGCTCACAGCCTCTTCGCCCGCTGCCAAAGTGCAGGCTCTGACAACGCTTGCCCGCCTGTTACGCGAACGGCAAGCAGAGGTGCTTGCCGCCAACGCGCTTGATGTGGACGCCGCACGCGCTGCGCAGATGGACGCCCCGCGTCTGGATCGCCTGACCCTGACGCCCACGTTGCTGGAGGAAATGGCGGCGGCCTGTCTGCACGTTGCAACCCTGCCTGATCCGGTGGGGGTGGTTGAAGAGCAGTGGCAGCGCCCCAACGGCTTGCTGGTCGGCAGAATGCGGATTCCACTTGGGGTGGTCGCCATGGTTTTTGAGTCCCGCCCCAACGTCACCATCGACGCCGCGATCTTGTGCCTCAAGGCCGGGGACGCCGTGATTCTGCGGGGTGGTTCTGAGGCCATCCGTTCGAGTCTGGC
>JAVVPW010000159.1:0-4057 GCA_036655575.1 Bilophila sp. | reverse complement strand
CGCCAGACATTTCCCCCGCCCTCCGTCCAGAGGAAGTGCTCCTCTACGAAATGGAAAAGAGCGGTTCCCTCGTCAATACCTCAGCCTGAATCTTTGTACACCAGACAAGCTCTGACCGGGAGGCGTTACGCTTCCCGGTCTTTTTTTTGGGAAAGTACCCAATCTCCCCTAAAGTTCTGGGCGGGTGTGCCGATAAGGTGTTCAGGGAGAATCTGTCATGGAAACCGCCACACCCTGCACTCAAAACATGATTCGTCAGTATAACAAGCAGATACTGATGACTCGTCGGCTGGCCTACCACCAGCATACGCGCCGCATGGCCTCAGGGGTGGAGCCAGAAATTTTGCCGGACGTCAAGCGCCGCATGATGGTCAACCGCGTTGCTCGTGAAGTCTTCACCAATCTCCTTGCCATCGGCAGTGACAACCCCATGGTGCTTGAAGTCCGCGACACCTTGCAACAGGAATTTGGCGAAGAACTCCAGTTCTGCTATCCCCCCGGCAGTCTCGATGTGGTCATCTACCGCAAGACCCCCACAGGTTCCGTAGAACTCAGCGAACGCGAACGCATCGACACCACCAGCCGCGCCTGGGAAATCACCCTCAGCATTGTTGATTCGTATATGGCGTAAAAAGCGAACAGGGGAAGAAACGCCTTCTTCCCCTGCGTGCTTCACTCTGCTTCGCGGCGGATGCGCGCACCCAGAGCGCTGAGTTTGGCTTCGAGGTGCTCGTAGCCCCGGTCGAGGTGGTAGATGCGCTGTACGGAGGTTGTCCCCTTAGCGGCGAGTCCGGCAAGCACCAGCGAGGCACTTGCGCGCAAATCCGACGCCATCACAGGCGCCCCCGTCAGCCGCTTCACCCCGCGCACAATGGCGGTGTGCCCGGACAAATGAATATCCGCCCCCATCCGCACCAGCTCCTGCACATGCATGAAACGGTTTTCAAAGATGGTTTCCGTAATGATGCCAGATCCTTCAGAGAGACACATCAGTGTCATGATCTGCGCTTGCATGTCCGTAGGGAAACCGGGGAAAGGCTGTGTGGTCACATCGACCCCCCGCAAGGTTGTTGCCCGCCGTGCGAGAACGCCCCCTTCCACAGGCTTTATTTCCATACCCATTTGCAACATTTTGGCAATCGCTGCGTCCAGCTCCTCAAAGGGACATTCCGTCAGCAACAGCTCGCCGTCCGTAATCCCGGCTGCGGCAAGAAACGTTCCTGCTTCGATGCGGTCAGGCATGATCCGATAGGTACACCCGCCAAGACGGGAGACACCCTGAATACGGATGACACTTGTTCCGTGCCCCTCAATCTTTGCCCCACAGGCAATGAGAAAACGCGCAAGATCCACGACTTCCGGTTCACGAGCCGCGTTTTCAAGAATGGTTTCACCTTCCGCAAGCGCCGCTGCCATCAGCAGATTTTCTGTCCCGCCAACCGTCGGGAAATCGAAATGGATGTGCGCACCCTGCAATTTGCGACTCCGCCCAAGGATGTAGCCGTCCTCAAGCTCAAACCGCGCCCCCATCTTTTCAAGGGCAGAAAGATGCAGATCCACAGGCCGCGCTCCAATGGCACAGCCGCCGGGCATGGCAACCCGCGCTTCCCCCAGTCGCGCCAGCAACGGCCCTAATACCAGCACCGATGCCCGCATGGTCTTGACCAGATCATACGGCGCTTCTGACAAGAGATCCCCCGGCGCGACCCGGACTTCTCCTGCGTCAAATACAGACGAACAGCCAATAACATCAAGGAGTTTGATCGTCGTGCGGATGTCTCGCAGATCCGGCACATTGGTGTACGTCACAGGCTCGTCAAGCAGGATGCTCGCCATAAGAATAGGGAGAGCCGCGTTCTTGGAACCGCTCACACGCACCACACCGGTAAGAGGGACACCGCCCTCAATGATCAGTTTGTCCATTGTTTCCTCATTTTTCTACAGGAACATCCCAAAGAAAGGGTTGACCTTGTTCCCGCACTGGTATAAACACATTTCCTGCACATGGCGGATGTAGCTCAGTTGGTAGAGCACCTGGTTGTGGCCCAGGTGGCCGTGGGTTCAAGTCCCATCATTCGCCCCACTTTTGTTTGTATGACCCTGCTTCGGCAGGGTTTTTTGCGTTTTTGGAGCTGTGGGAAGAGGGTGCGTTGTGGCGCCATCACACCTCTAGGGCAACGCCTACCGGGCAGTGATCCGAACCGCGCACGTCGGATTCGATCCACGCTTCCCGAATATTCGGCGTCAATTCGCTGGAAACAAAAAAATAATCAATGCGCCACCCCACATTGTTTTCGCGGGCACGCTGCTTATACGACCACCACGAATACCACTGCGGCTCGTCTGGGTGCGTGTGCCTGAAGGTGTCCACATACCCCGCCGCGATGAAGCGATCGAGCCACGCCCGTTCAGACGGCAAAAAGCCCGAACTGCCTTCATTGGCCTTGGGACGAGCGAGGTCAATAGGACGGTGCGCGGTGTTGAAATCGCCACAAACCACAATGGGCTTTGTGCGGCGCAGGTCTTCGGCATAGGCAAGAAAAGCGTCGTAGTAGCCCATCTTGTAGGCAAGGCGTGCTTCTCCCTGGGTGCCGTTCGGGAAATAGACATTGAAAAAGTGGAAGGCGGGGTATTCGATGTGCAACAGCCGCCCTTCTCCCTGAAAGCGGGTGTCCGGCAATTCCATGCTGACCGCAAGGGGCGTCACTTCCGGCTTGGGGCGGGAAAACACCGCGACCCCGGAATACCCCTTCTTGACCTGCGAGGCCAGCCAGTGCGCTTTCCAGCCTTCTGGTTCGCGGTGTTCGGGGACAACCTGACCGGGTTCGGCCTTTGTCTCCTGAAGCGCCACCACGTCCGCCTCTGTAGAGGCAAACCAGCTCCAGTCAGCTTTCCCGGTAAGAGCACGAAATCCGTTGACGTTCCATGATACAAGGCGAATAAGGGGCATACGCTGCTCTTGACGAAAAAAGGTGTTGCACGCAATGAGCGTCTGTTTCACGCAAAAATACAGGGAAACAGGCAGGGCGTATTTTAGAGGATTCCAGCCTAAAAGGGAAGTGCGCCTGTTGCAGCAAGTGGCCTGCGACAGGGGATGTACGCACTGGGGTTTTCTTCAAAATCAATCTTCACTAAAGGCTAGTGTATGGCTGTTCCCGTTCCTGTCACGACCGTAGGTTTACTCATTCTTTCCAATGTCTTCATGACCTTTGCGTGGTACGGACATCTGCGCTACAAGGCCTTGCCTTTGCTAGCGGCTGTTGTCATCAGCTGGGGCATCGCCTTTTTTGAATACCTGTTGCAGGTGCCCGCCAATCGGGTTGGCTACGGCTATTTCAGCGCGGCGGAACTGAAGGCGATTCAAGAAATCATCTCACTGTCCGTGTTTGCGTTTTTCTCCACGCTCTATCTTGGCGAGTCCCTGCGCTGGAATCACCTTGTCGGCTTTGCCCTCATTGTGCTGGCGGCGTTTTTTATTTTCAAGAAATGGTGACGACACGCACTCAGAGCCTTTGCAACGTGAAAACGCTCTAGCGCACCCCGATCCATTTGTGGGTCTGCAAGCCCAGACGCCAGCCGGGATGTTCAAGACACCAGTTGATGCAGGCGTAGGTGTTGGCCTTGTTGCGGGCGTTGTCGCACGGTTGCAGAATAAAATGCGTAAAATCCAGTCCTGCGAAGTCGTCTGGAGCGCAGCCAGTCTGCGGCCAGACGAGCTTCAATTCATCCCCAGCCGTTGTCACAAGCGGATTGCCGGCTTTGGGGCTGACGGTGATCCAGTCCAGACCAGCCGGCAAGGGCAAGGTGCCGTTGGTCTCCACCCCCAGCTCAAACCCGCGTTGGTGCAGGCGCTCCAGCAGTTCTGACGTGAGTTGCAGCGCGGGTTCTCCTCCCGTGAAGATGACATACGGGCGTTCTCTGCCGTAGGCTTCTGCCAAAAGAGGCGGAAAGGTAGCCGCAATGGCTGTTGCAAGCGCGTCAGCGTCCGCAAAAACCCCGGCGTCCGCGCCCACAAAATCGGTATCGCAGAACACACAGCGCGCCGTATCCCGATCTT
>JAVVPW010000158.1:0-4083 GCA_036655575.1 Bilophila sp. | reverse complement strand
CCGAATTATCCGGGGCATCCGGGGTACTATCCGGGGCACCCAGCGCATCCGGGCTATCCCGGACACCGTCCGCCTCGTCCGCCTCGCCCCATGCCCAGGGAGCAATCCGACCTGTCTGACGTGTACGGCATGACAGCGCAGCAGATGGCAGACTGCGACCTGTCCGGCCTGCGAGAGACGCGCCCCGATCAGCTCCAGCCTTCAGTCGTATCCCAGACGTGGCACGGCAATACAGACGGAGGCGCAACCCCACCTCCGGGGCGTAACCTCCCAGATCTGCAACCAGAAAACGATCCGGCGATTCCGTATGATGTTAACAGCGGTACCCTTGTCACACCACCCAAGACGCAAGGAGGACGCCCATGAGAGCACTGCTCTGGAGTCCTGCGGACACAAACGCGGTGCGGTGCGATTTGTGTGCGCACGGGTGCCGGATCGCCGCAGGCAAACGCGGGCTGTGTGCGGTGCGGGAAAACCGAAACGGCGTTTTGTACACGCTCACCGGGGACGGCATCGCCAGCGCGCATCCTGATCCTGTAGAAAAAAAACCGCTCTACCATTATCTGCCGGGGAGTCGAGCCTTTTCCATCGGCACCATGGGCTGTAATTTCCATTGCCATTTCTGCCAGAATGCGGGACTTTCGAGACACCCCGCGTTGACAGGTGAGGTGTGCGCAGAGTCTGTAGCGCCAGAGCAGATCATCCGGGCGGCTTGCGAAAGCGGGTGTTCGAGTGTCGCTTTTACCTACAATGAGCCAACGGTGTTTTATGAGCTGTTGCTTCCCGTTGCCGACTGTGCGCACCAAGCAGGCTTGCGCACCTTGCTGATTTCCAACGGTTTTCAGAGCAAGGCCTGTCTGGAAGGTCTACACAGACGCATCAACGCCGCAAACATAGATCTGAAGGCCTGCACAGACAGCTTTTACCGCACGCTTTGTGGGGCACGGCTGGCACCTGTGCTGGACAATCTCAAACGGATGCGGGATATGGGCTGGTGGCTGGAAATCACAACACTCATCATTCCCGGACACAATGACACGCCAGACGAACTCCACAAGATCGCGCGTTTCATCCGGGAAGAATTGGGCGCAGCAACACCGTGGCACGTTTCGGCGTTCCACCCCTGCCACGAGATGCAGGATCGCCCGCCCACGCCCGTTCATACCCTGCTCACAGCCTGTGAAATCGGGACAGCCGAGGGCTTGCTGTTTGTGTATCCCGGCAACATAGCTCTGGAATACACAAGAGATACTCTCTGCCCCGTGTGCGGTTCCGTAGTCATTTCCCGCCGAGGCTGGGACATCGAACCCACTGACGGAACGTGCGCCTCCTGCAACGCCATCCTGCCGGGAGTGTGGGCGTAAACATCAAAAACAGGCCAGACGACCTGCGTACATAAGGAACTATGATGAGCGACGAACAGCCCTTTGCGGCGGAAAATCCCTTTCGGAAACTGGACAAGAAGCGCTTTCAGTCTGTCGGGGATAAAAAGGACAAAAAAGCGGTTGCAGCAAAGGCACTGCGCAAACCAGTTGCTGTCAGTCTTGCGGGTGACGAGGAAGACGCGGGAACGTTTCTCGCCGCTGTTTCCGGGGCGACCCCGCTGGGAACGCCGGCAAAACCGGTGTTTCGCAAGCACGAAAGCACGCCCCCGCTGGACAATCCGCTGCTCGGCACAGTGAAGGTAGCGCGTACACCTTCAGAAAAAACCGACCCCACGAGCTGTGCTGTTGCGCCAACCGAAGAGCTGCCGGATTACGGCGAGGTCACCCCTTTGTCGCGGCGGGAATCCACGCGGAAAAAATCTCGTGACGCGGTGCAGCGAACCAGTGCGCCCGCCGCGCATCCTGCACCTGTTGCGCCTGTGGCAACGGAACCTGACGACGATCTGGCCTTCTTTTCTGCCTTGAAAGGCGTAACCCCGCTTGCGGGGAGAGGGCGCGAAGTGTTGCCAGAGCTTCCCATACCCGTTCCGGTCTTTGTGGAGGAATCCCCCCAGCAGGACTTCATGGACACCAAACTGGAGTTTGCGCTGGCCTGTACCAGCGACTATATGGAAGGGCATGTCATCGGTCTGGATCTCATGACTGTCGGCAAATTGCAGGCAGGACAATGTAGCCCGGAAGCGCACCTTGATCTGCACGGTATGAACGCACAGCAAGCCTTTCAGGCGCTTGTCGGCTTTTTTCGCGGCGCGTACCTCAAGGGCTTGCGCACCCTGCTGGTGGTGCCGGGACGAGGGCTGAACTCACCGCAAGGGGTGTCCATCCTGCGAGACAAGCTCCAGGACTGGCTCACACAAGAGCCGTTTCGCAGAGTAGTGCTGGCTTTTTGCACCGCAAAACCGGTGGATGGTGGAGCCGGTGCGCTCTACGTCATGATGCGCAAGTACCGTAAAGATCACGGAAAAGTTGATTGGGATCGCCGCCCTGATGATCCTGATTTGCTGTAACTGTGCTGCACGCGCCCCAAACGCAAAACCCCGTCTTGCATCACTAAAAAGAGACAAGACGGGGGGAACCCATGAGAAGGCAGGAGCTGTTTATTGCGAACGCCATTGCCGCAAGGGGGGGTCCTTTTCAAACGAAGCCAGTTCCAGTCCGCTGTCTTGCGTTTCCGTGACAGGCGCCGTGCGCACGGAACTGCGAACAGCCGCTGTGTCTTCGGAATCAAGAGAAATAGCCGTGCGCTTGCGGTTTAACAACGCAGCGGCGCCGTAGCGCTCTTCAGGTTCCCAATCAAACATGACCGCTGTTCCATAACAGGAAAAATATTTGCTGCCGTCAGGATGAAACGCTACATTTTCCACATAGCCCACAATGGCGTGCGCGCCCTTCGTTACAGCGCGGGAGGCCATGCCAAAAAAGGCCTCGTCCGAATCGTAGCCTCGGCTGCATACCAGTCCAAGAACCTTGGAGATTTCCTTGCCTTCGATTCTGTCTGTCGTCACCACGGGGAACTTCCCCCCGTTGAACAGTTCCTTCACGCGCTCAACAACGCTGTCAGGCTGTGCCTGCGCCTTGCGGGTCTTCTTTTCGTTTCCGCCGAGAAGAAAAAACATTCTGACCTCCTCATGTCGGGGTTCTCAGGGTTTTATTTTTATCATGCAAAAGACAAGCCATAGAATAAAAACACTGTGAATACACATCCTAAAGAGGGGGAGATGCAGGCTTCCGAGCGAGTGCGCCAAAAGTGTGACGCCAAGGGGTCATCTTTGCCGGGTAAAAAATAGACTGTTCAACCAAACAAAAACAGGCTATGTTTCTTTCGGTTACCCTGCTCCACAAAAGTGACGCTCTCTCTGTTGTGAGACGGAAACTTTTGGACTATACTCAATTCGTTCAACCGTGTTTTGCAAAAAAACCAGTGCCGCATCCAAAACCTGAAACCTGTTGCGGCTGAACACCACTTTGTCCATCTTCGTTTGAACAAGAAGGTGCGACAACAACGACCGCCGGCGGCGGCAAGGAGTCTCGCATGGCCAAGAAGATGAAAACCATGGACGGCAATACGGCTACAGCCCATATTGCCTATGCGCTGAGTGATGTAGCCTGCATCTACCCCATCACCCCTTCTTCTGTTATGGGAGAACTGGCTGATGACTGGGCAGCCGCCGGAAAGAAAAACCTCATGGGGCAAACCGTCACTGTCCGTGAAATGCAGTCTGAAGCTGGCGCTGCTGGCGCTGTGCATGGGGCACTGGTCACTGGAGCGCTGACAACGACGTTCACCGCTTCTCAGGGTCTTTTGCTCATGATCCCGAACATGTACAAAATCGCGGGCGAACTCCTTCCTTGTGTTTTCCACGTTTCTGCGCGGGCGCTTGCGACCCACTCTCTGTCCATCTTTGGTGACCAGCAAGACATCATGGCTGCTCGGCAGACAGGGTTTGCCTTCCTCTGCGCAAGCTCAGTGCAAGAATGCATGGATCTCGCGCTGGTAGCGCACCTCTCCGCCATCGAATCCAGTGTCCCCATGTGTCACTTTTTCGACGGCTTCCGTACCTCGCACGAAATCCAGAAAATCGAAGTCATCGACTACGAAGACATCCGTGGCCTCGTGAACTGGGATAAAATCAATGAG
>JAVVPW010000157.1:0-4085 GCA_036655575.1 Bilophila sp. | reverse complement strand
TCGCGCCGGGACTCAAGCCCGGAGAATTGTTTTTGGAAGCCCCCGGTAAAGCGAACCGCACAAAGGGTGCGGCGCGCCCGCAACAGGACGAGGATGGTGCTGTGCTCCCGGAACAGAAGCAAGACTGAGTGGCGTTTCAGAGAGAAAAAGCTGACATTGCAAGTTTTTCGGAAAGAGCGTATATCCTCAAAAGATACATGATTATGGAGAAAAAGGTTTTTCGTGGGCAACTGGATGCTTGCAACCTGAGAGCGTTTTCAAAAGCAAAATGTTCTAGAGTGTTACGGAGCACCATCGGCGGTTGCTTTTTTTGTATGGGAACCGCTGTTCCCTCACCACAAGGAGATTTCCTTTGCGCGTCTTCAGCTTTGCTTGTATCTTTGCCATGCTCCTGTCTCTGCCCGTTGCCCATGCCGCTGCCCCTCTGAACAAGATCGCTGCCGTGGTCAATGGAGAAATGATCACCTCTTTTGATCTTCAGGCTGAGATGTCTCCTGAAATGCTGCGGGCAGGACTTGATTTTAGAAACCCCGCTCACGCGGAATCTATTGACGCGCTGGCGCGCAAGATCCTTGAAGCCATGATAACCAACATCATCCTGACGCAGGAAGCAGAGCGCCTCAAGGTCTCGGTGGGCGAGAGTGAAGTGGATGGGGAACTGCGCAAATTTATGGAACGGAGCAAGCTGACAGCCGAAGAGTTTCAACGTCAGCTTCAGTTGCAGCGAGTCACAGAAAAGGCCTTCCGGGAACGTATCCGCAACGGTATCTTACGCAGTCGGTTGCTTGCCACGATGGTAGGGCGCAAGGTTGTGGTCACCAAAGAAGAGATCGCTACCTATTATGAGACGCATAAGCAGACCCTCATGAACAACCAGCAGGTCAGGTTTGCGGTTCTCGTCTATCCTCCTTCTGCCGATGCCACCAAGTACGCGGCACGCATCAAATCTGGCGCCAGCACCTTTGAACAAATCGCCAGGGAAGTTTCTGTTGGCCCCAAGGCACAGGAAGGCGGGGATCTGGGACTGGTGAACTGGGCGGATCTTGACACCGCATGGCGCGACCGTCTTTCAGGGATGCAGCCGGGGAGTGTTTCCCCCGTGTTTGACTTCAACGGATTGAAGGGGCAAGTCAAACTGCTGTCTCTGTCGAGCGGCAGCGGGCAATCCCTTGAAGAAGCCAGTCCACAAATCGAGTCTATCTTGCGCGAACCCAAACTTCAGGAACGGTTCGGCGAATACAGTGAACAGCTCCGTAAGCGGGCTGTGGTGGAAATACGGCTGTAACCGTTAGAAACTGTTTTATAACTGGCTTGACGCGAGAGCATTTCTCCCGGAAAAAGGGAAGGGGCAGCATGGTAGAAAAGGAAACAAACAGCGCGCTTGAAGCATTCGGGAGCCTGCTACGCGAGGAACGAGTTCGCTGTGGGTATACAGTAGATGAAGTTGCCTCACGACTTAAAATCACAGCCCGTGTGGTTCGCGCCATCGAAGATGGAGACATGGATTCCATGCCCCACGCCGTCTATGCGAGTGGGTTTATCCGTGCCTATGCCAGAATGCTTGGCATCAGCGAGGAAGAAGTCCGTCCTGTATGCGCCCTGCTTCGAGATGCTGACGAAGAGCAACCGCAAGACACTCTGATTGTTCCTCCCCACGCTTCCCGTCACTCAGGTGGCAACTCATGGAGTGCTTTGCTGCTGATTCTGGTGGTTGTTCTCAGTGTCGGTTGGTATTTCCGGGAAGAGTTGCCGCTCGATTTCATCACGAATATGTTGGAAAACACGGATAGGCAGGCAACACCCGCAGAACCTCGACTTCCCCCGGAGGCTGTTGAGCAAAAAACCGCCCAACCTCTCAGTGCCACCCCCTCCGCAACGCCGGCTGTGGCAGAAACAACGCCGGGGGCAAGCGCGCTTCCAGTAGAGCCTGTTGCCCCTCCAGACAAGCGTGTGGTGCAAAACGACGAAGCCGCCCCCGTGCGCTCGACTGGTTTTACGTCACCCCCCAGCACCAACACCGTGCCGAGTGCGGAAAAGAACACCAGTCTGACCCTGCAAAGCGGTTCCGATATCCCGACCAACATCGCCGCCAACACCTCAGGGCGCAAGCATCAAATCATCCTGACGGCGCTTGCAGAATGCTGGGTGCATTCCACGGCTGACGGCACAGATACCCGTCAGCTTTCTATCCAGAAGGGTGAGACTTTTGCGTTGTCTTTTGATCGCAAGCTGGTGGTCAAGCTGGGCAATGCCGGGGGGGTTCGCATCAAGTACGATGGCAACGAACTGCCACCCGCCGGCAATTCTGGACAGGTCAAAACGCTCACCTTTCCCCCGCAGGATGCTCAGAACTGATCTATGGAATGGTCTGATACGGCGCTGGTGCTCAGTGTAGGACGGTTTCGGGAGTCAGATGTCTGGCTGCGGATGCTCACGCGCCGACACGGTATTGTGTCGGCTTTTGCCTTTGGAGGGAGCCGGAGCCGCAAGCGGTTTTGTGGTTGCCTTGACGTGTTCAACGAACTCCAGATCAATACCAAAAGCACCCGCAACGGCATGTACCTTGCCCTTCAGGAAGGCACGTTGCTCAACGGGCCACGGCGTTTGCGCAGTGACTGGAAACGTCTGGGGATGTTTATGAATTGCGTCCGCTTCATCGAAGCTCTGGGAGTGCCACCAGATGGCGGGTCGAGCGCCTTTGCCTTGCTGAAGGACACACTCGCTCTTCTGGAACAGGCGGATGATGTGCAGGATGTGTTGCCAGCGCTCTTTCGGTTGCGGTTAGCGTCCGACCAGGGATACGCGCCGGCGCTCAATGCCTGCTCGGTCTGCGGTACCAGCGTGTTGGACAGAGTGGGGTTTATGGTTGCAGAAGGCGTGATCGTCTGCCCCCGTTGTGCGACAGGGCGAGGCGTGCTTGTAGAAATGAGCGGAAAAAGCCTTGACGTTTTGCGCCGAGTTCAGGAAGAATCACCTCTGCACTGGGATTTTTTGGGAACTTCCTCGCCACCGGAAGGGCAACTTCTCCCCGCACAGCGCCGCGAATGCGCCAGAGTGGTGGATGGGTTTGTCCAGTACCATTTGGGGCTGACATGGGACAAAGGCCGTTTTCGTCGGGTATAATGGAGTTTGTTGGATTTTCAGGGTCTGTGCCAGGAAAGAATCTGCTTTAGTGTAACGAGTACGGAGGAACTATGTATTTTCAAGATGTGATTCTCACGCTGCAAAGCTACTGGGCCAGCAGAGGATGCGTGATAACCCAGCCGATGGATATCGAATGCGGCGCAGGCACGTTCAACCCTTCCACCTTCTTACGGGTTATCGGCCCGGAGCCGTGGAGTGTGGCCTATGTTGAACCGTCGCGCCGTCCCACAGACGGACGTTACGGCGAAAATCCCAATCGGCTGCAGCACTACTTCCAGTTTCAGGTTATCATGAAGCCTTCGCCAGACAACATTCAGGATCTCTATCTGGGGAGTCTGCGCGCACTTGGCATCCATTCTGATGAGCACGACATCCGCTTTGTTGAAGATGACTGGGAATCCCCCACCCTTGGCGCGTGGGGGCTGGGCTGGGAAGTGTGGCTCAACGGGATGGAAGTCTCGCAGTTCACCTATTTTCAGCAGGTTGGCGGGATTGATCTGGCGCCGGTAAGCTCAGAAATCACCTACGGACTGGAACGCCTGACCATGTATCTGCAAGGGAAGGATTCTGTTTACGATCTGGCGTGGAACGAACACGTCACCTACGGGCAGATCTACCACCAGAACGAAGTGGAGCAGTCGCGCTACAATTTTGATGAAAGTGACGCCGCCATGCATCTGGCTCATTTCAATCAGTTTGAAGCGGAATGTTTGCGACTGACGGAAAAAGGCCTGCTCTGGCCGTCGTATGATTATTGTCTCAAGTGTTCCCATACGTTCAACTTGCTGGACGCACGCGGTGCCATCTCCATTACCGAGCGCACTGCGTACATCGGACGAGTGCGCACACTGGCCTCGGCTGTGGCAAAACTGTACGCCACGCAGCGTGAGGAAATGGGGTACCCCATGCTCGGAGGAAAAAACTGATGTCCATGTTCGTTC